>JAJRUU010000163.1 GCA_024277605.1 bacterium | reverse complement strand
TTGAATCGATGGCGGCAACAAATACGGCGTCTCTCGATCAACTTGTATAAACTTTGCGCCCATTCCACCCCCTTATGGTATATGTTATTCACTACACCATTTTACCATACGTATGCTCCAAAGTCCGACAGGCTCCTAGCCCGATCTATTCATAAATTCAGGCTGGGTTCGCCAGACACCGCTTGTGAGGTAAGATCCATGAGCCAACGTTCTGAAGAAACAGGCTGTGCCTGTCCAAATTCTTTGGGTCAGGGAGTTTTAAAAGTCATTTCTATAGCCGGAGGCTGCTTTAAGGATAGCATTACCGGGCAATTCGTAAGTAATTCTTGCAGCTCTTTTTCCTGCTCGGGAGAAAGACGCTGCTTCAGGCTGACCCCTAAGCTAACAGCCTCTATTTTTCGCGGGGACAAGCTCATTTTGTTTTTAGCGGTAACCGTCAATCCTTCAGTTGAAAGCTGGTTTTTCTCAAGCCAGATAGCCAGGGTAATTCCCACGCAAGCGGATAACGCACTCGCATATAGTTCAGTGGGCATCATCCCCTGATCATCCCCGCCTTTTTCAGGCGGCACATCAATTGTGATCTCATGTCCGCGGGTTGCGGCCTTAAAACGTTTCTTAGTCTCCAATGTTAAAACGATCATTTATGCGCCCTCCTTTTTGTTTTTTTACCTGTATAGTATGAGGTGACTGTAATTAAATGTAGCCGCAAACTTTAGTTTGCGTAAGGCGTGTGTTTTCGTGTGACTTGCAAATCGCCGACTAAAGCCTGCGACTACCCAAACAGGACTTTTGCAACCGGCTCGTTTATCTTTACGTTAAAGGGTGTTTTGAAAAAGGGAACCTGTCTCCTCTTAGCCCGATCTATTAATAAATTCAGACTAGGTTTGCAGGGCACCCCTTGCGAGATAAGGTTTATGAGCCAACGTCCTGAACAAACAGGCTATGCCTGCCCGAATTTATCGGGTTAGAAGTGATACTGCATTATTGTATAGATGTTATCGTTTTTGTCAAATTGACCGATACGGGTATAGGCCTTTCCCCCTTCAAAAACGTTGGCCCCTACTGCCAGCCATAGGGCATCGGTGAATTTGTATTTAACTTCGGGTTGTAAAAATATTTCTTCATCATTAAAATTATATATGCTAAACAGCGATAAGGTCAAGGTTTGATGCAGCAATTGTTGCTTGACGTTCAGGGTCGCCAGGTGGGCAAATTCGTCTTGCCGGGGAAATCCTGGCGGTAGCGTCCCGGTGTATTGCGTGTAATCCAACATTTGTTCGATATAATACTGCACCCCAAGCGTAAGTTCTGAGGCCATCTCCCGCTCGAAGCCCGCTAAATACCGCAGTTGGGAGTTATCTATGAGTGGATTATCACCATCCCGATCCTCCCGGGAGTCGTAATAGGCGGTCTCCATACTCAATACTCCGCTCAATAGGTTACGTTGCAGTGTCATCCCATATACGCTAAGCTTGGGGAAAATATAGGTCAGGCGTTCCGGCGTCAGGATTATGCCGGTTCCCGGACGCAGCATATATCCCCGATAAGCGTACAGGGTTATATCGTATTCGCCAAAATAACGCTTAACACGAATTCCTAGTTGGGTGTTTTCTATTGTTTCAGGCGGTTCGGCGGTTTCTTTTTTTGTTTGAGGCAGCGGATCGAAGAAAAACATTCGTTCAGCGGTGGGGAAATCATCGTGAGCGAACAACGGGATGGCTATCAATTCCAGTGAAAGCGATTCCGGGTAATAATTTATTTTTATTGCATCTGAGCCGATCTTGAGATATTGCAGCGGTCTTCCGGCATAAAAAGATACCCATGATTTTGGGAAAACATCGGTAATAAACAGTCGATCAGCTACTCCCCAGGTAATGATTTGCCGACCCAGCCTTATATCCATATCCCCGATAGAATAATCCACATACATTTCGCGTACATCGATGTCTTCCTCCTGCTCTATAGCGTCATCATTAATAAAGTCGGACTTGATGAAAAGATTAAGGTCTTCAATAGGCAGGTTATGCGAAAATTCCAGTTGCAGGCGTTCTTCCAGCAGGATAAACTGCTTGTCTGTTGGGCCATCAGTAGCTGTCCTTAAACTTGCCAAGCCCTGGATGAACCCGTGGAATGGCCACGCATCCTCAGCATATAGTGGAAGGGCACTGCAAATGGTTATGGCCCAGCTTAAGACAATGACTAATGGGTACCTTGAAAAAGGGGACCAGTCCCCAATTGCCTTTTCTCCGATTGACGGTGTCGCAGCTCGTCTCAAAATGCTCATGTACCCGCATGTACACTGCGCTTTTTCGACTCGCCGCTCCTTGTTCTCGAAGAAAATCGCTAATTTTTCAAGGTACCCTAATATAGTTTTCATTATGGGGTGTGTATGTTAAGGATGTAGATCCCTGGCTTTTTTATTTGATCCATTTCTTAGGGGGACGCCTCATAGACCGTTCGCTGAAAATTTTATCAGTTAGACCGATATTATACTTTACCTCGGAGAAAGATACGCTGGTATGGTGACCGGTTTTCACATTTTTCATCGTTCGTTTTACTGCGGTGGGATACCCTTGGTGGGTCTCAATTTTATCGGCGGTAAATACCTTATATAGTTTATCAGCGGCTTTATAATACTCGTCTTTTATTATCAGATAGCTCTCTTTATCCACAAACGTTTTACGATAGGCATAGCTGATACCGGATTCTTTAGGCGTATTCTTAATAACATAGCATTGGCGTCCAGCTACCGTCTCTTCACCCAAAAACTCATGGGTATCATCGTCTAAGGCCCGCCCGGAAATATCCTCATAGCTGAAATCTGAACCCACAAAGCTGGAAGTCTTGTCATTGGCCGAAATTCGCTTCACCATATGAATAGCAGGAATATACAGCCAACGGTCGTCATTTTTATCGGCGTACTTATTGACCATAAAGGTCATATTACGTACATCGTTCGGCTTGTGAAAGTAAATAAAGTATTTCTGCTCCCCACCGTCACTTACATCTTTGCGCAATATAGTGAATTCCCGCAGGCGTATATCGCCGCGCTTGTTGATCAGTTTCATCTCAACCCTGGAACTGCCGTCATCTGCCGCATAATAAACGGCATTGTTGGATTTTTCCATGATCTGACCGGCATCTGCCGCCTGGACAAAACCAGTGTTTAGGGTCAGTAGGCCGACGACAGCCATTAAGATCAAGAGTCTATACTGTAAATAATGCATCACCATCTCCTCCTTTAGGGTACCCTTAACCTGATCTATTCATAAATTTAGAATTTTCAACTAAATGTAAATTTTCCCAGGACAATACCCGAATTTTTCGGGTTAATCTTTTTTAGAAAAAACAGTCACCAAAGTTGGCAGCAAAATCAATGTGGACAGCCCGCTTACCAGCATAATAAAAACCATAAAAATCCCCACAGTAACATAAGGTACCAGTGGAGCAAACAGAAGGGGAGTAAAGCCGAAGGCAACCACCAGGACATTGCGGGTAATGGCCCGGGCCGGTTCCTGAAACATTTTGGCAAGTGACTGCCGCCGGTCTTTTAGCTGGGAATTTATCTCACGGTAGCGCTGCAAGAAATGTATGGCAAAATCAACCGACAACCCCAGGGTTAAGCTGGAAAGTACGGCCACCGGCATATCATAGTCCTTGCCTATAAGCCCAGTAACCCCGTAGATGAAAATAATGGTTACCGATAACGGGATCATGGACAAAAGACCATATTTAAGCGAGCGGAAGAGAAAGGTCATCAGTAAAAATACGATAACAAAGGATCCCAGCAGGGCGCTTATCATGCCTTTTACCATTTTATTCTGCCAGATAACGTTGATATAGGTTAATCCGGCCCAACGGTAACTGATGCCCGTCGGCAATGGGTGTAGCTTTACATACGCATCTGTTGCCCGGACAACATGTTCCATTTCCAGGTTGTCTCCCCGCTTCATTTGTACCCAGATGTTGGTTTCTTTATAGGCATAATCCACCATTTTATCCAAGTCCCGCGGGTTGCCCGACATCAGGAATAAAAACAAGTACTGCGCCAGCTCCTCTGAGTTGTCAGGGACTATATTGTATTCCGGTTTTTCATCGTGCAGTACATAATTTATCCGTTTTACAATATCGGCGATGGAAGTGGTTTTACCCACTACAGCCAGACTCTCAAGCTCAGCCTGCAAGTCAGCAATCCACTTTACCACTTCAGGGCGCTTCATATCAGCTTCCTGTTGGCCGCTAAGCACCACATACGACATATAAGTGCCCCCGAAATGCTCATTCATAACCTGATCGGCAATGCGGATTTTTTGGTTTTCTTTGAACCACTGTACCGGATTATCGTTTACTTTAATAAGCGATATACCGTAGGCGGACAGCCCCATAAACAGCCCGGTTATAATCAATACGGTTTTTATCTTAGTAATGGCAAACCGGCCGCAAGATTCCAGCCATTTAGCCATGAGGCTGGGCGCATTGTTTTTTTTCTGACCATAGGCGGCTTTCAGTTTCCGCTCATCCATAAACATGATGTAAGCCGGGATGAAGCTAACCGTGAGCGCCCAGGCCGCCATAATACCAAAGGCCACATGCAGGCCGAATATCTTTACCGGCGGAATAGGGGTTAAGGCCAGAGAGGCAAATCCCACAGCCTAGGTGATGGAGGTAAAGAGCATGGGGGTAAATAACTCTTCCATAACAGCCACGAGGGTTTGTTTTTTATCATTAAAATATGGGTAGCGTTCATGAAATTCGCTTAAAACATGCACACTATCCACCACCGCAATCGGCATCAAAAATATGGGAATCATTGAACTCATGATATGTACCGTAAAGCCTGAACCGATAAGCAGCCCCATGGTCCAGGCTATGCTTATTACAGCTACCAGCAAAGGGGCTACTATCAATGATGCTTGTCTAAAAAAATACAGCATGATCAAAAAGATGATTAATGCGGCCAGCGGAGCTGAGATTGCCATCTGAACAAACATTTCATGACCGAAGGTGTCTTCGGCAATCGGCAAACCCGCCAGGTAATACTCCTCCCCTGCCGGGCTTTTTTCGTGGGCGATAATTTTTTCAATCTCTTGTGAAAGACGGTAACTTTGGGATTTGTCTTCAATCGGGATATAGATAGCCACACCCTTGCCATCTTTTGCAGCTAGTTTATCAACTAAAAATTCATTATTATAGATAGATTTTTGGAGCTGCTTTATTTGTTCACTGTCTTCAGGGACATCCGACATGATCCGGTGTATATTAAGCAATCCAGCCCCGGATTCAACGCTGTCGGTAGTGATAAAACTTAATACGTCTTCGGTGATTACACCATCCAGCGCCAGGATTTTTTCGGTGATTCGGTTAATGCTCTTCAGGCTTTGCTTTTGGAAAATGCCGTCTTCTCTTATAATCCCCAGCACCAGTAGATCGTTTAACCCAAAGCGTTGTTTGACTTGATCATGAAACAGGCGCACCGGATTATCAATGGAAAGCATGTTTTCCGGATCGGTATCTATGGTTATCTTGGGAAATTGTGCCAAAAAGATAGCGCTTAAAACCAGCACTATAATGGAGACGATTTTAGGATGATTTATAGAAAAGGTAACAATCTTTTTAGACGTTTTAAACGTCATGTTTAGAATCCCCGGCTTCAGGCTCACAGCTTTTCAAGCCCAGATAATGCAGCAGGCTTTTCATCGGGCAGCGGTTGGTAAAACCAGATTGGAAAAGATTAAGCCCTACAAAAGCCGTTAAAATAAGCCAGTAAGTTGAGTGTAGATATGCCAACAACAAAGATGCCAGAATAAACGTTCCGGCAATAAGTCGTAAGGCCCTTTCTACGGTCATAAGATCACCCCCGTTATACTAGTTTCAAACACCATTCAGCACAGCTGTATTAACAGATATATCAATTAACACCCCTGCTTGTCAACGTTTTTCTGGGGTTATTCTGAAAGCGCTATGACAGAAGCCGACACTCTATGGTCGGATTAAAATGAAAAGCGCAGAGAGGGTTAACCATCTATGATCGGTTCATCGTCTGCTACAGGAGTTGGCTTTTTAGGGGCAGGCTTACGTTTTTTTGCGGCCGCCTTACGGGTTTTTGTCTGGCGGGGTGCTTCGGTATCAGTTTTTTTCTTATCTAAGGCGGCGATGTGTTCATTTAGCGCATCTAGTTTATCGTCAATCTGATGTAATCCCGTTTGCAAGGTGTTTTTTACTACATCGTGAACCACTTCCCTTAGGTGCTGTAAATCATCCCCAAACTTAGCTCGCAGGTGACCTAAGGGGGTTTCCCCCGCTTCTCCTCCGGGATCTCTTTCTATCATCTGCTCGGCATAATCCAATATGCCACGCTGAACATCTATTCCTGAAAGAATAATTCGTCTTATAGAGCCAAACATATCCTTTTCACTCCTTAGGTCTGAGAATGTTACGGCAAGGGTTCGATTTAATTGTTAACCGTATCGCGTAATAACTTTGAAGGCTTAAAAGTAACCACTTTGCGGGCGGTAATTTCAGTCTCCTCACCGGTCATCGGATTACGGCCGATTCGACGGTTCTTTTTGCGGATAATGAACTTGCCAAAACCGCTGATTTCTATATTTATACCGCTTTCCAGCGAGGCCTTTAAGGTTCTGAATATCTCCTCTACGATAGGCTTTGCCTCTTTGCTCTTAATATTCAGCTCTCTGGCAACATCATTAATAATTTCCTGTTTAATCATTCTACCTCCCCTCCAAGTAAATCAAAGTCACTTATTTATTCTTGTTTGCCACGCTTAAGGCATATACACTTTCCCTAATGGAAACAACATATATTTCCATCGTCTGTCCCATTTGTCAACATGTTTAGCTGTAGATAACTATTTTATTACATGTTACCATATAAAACTCGCATCGTCAAGAAAAATATTAACTTTTTTGTTTTCACCCAACAAAAAGGTGTAAGTTAACTATCAAGATGTTATCATAAAAAAGCAGTTTTAAATAGCCTCGTTTTCGGATACAATGTGCGGTTGAATATGGGTTTAAATATGAACCTGCGTCAAACATGCTTTTATACTATAATTTACAGCTTGTTAGTGCTTAATATGGGTTGCCTTGAGGATAATTTTATATATTTCCCCAGTAAATACCCCGACGGATACTGGCATATAGCAAAACAATTGCCGGTAGAAGACTGCTATTTTAAGGCTTCCGATGGGGTGATGCTGCATGGCTGGTTTGCGGATTTTGCCGGGACAAATACCACCCTGCTTTGGCTCCATGGCAATGCCGGCAATATATCAGATCGGCAAGACAACCTCATGCGGCTGTTGCGCATAGGCATTAACGTGTTTATCATTGACTACCGGGGCTATGGTCGAAGCAAAGGGCATCCCTCAGAACAAGGGCTATATAAAGACGCACAGGCCGCCTACGACTACCTCTTACATACTAAAAGCATATCCCCCCGGGACATCTACCTTTTTGGCCGCTCGTTAGGCGGAGCGGTAGCCATCAATTTGGCTCTCTCTAATAAAGCCGCCGGACTGATTGTGGAGTCTACATTTACCTCATTACCCGATATCGGGCGGGAGCTGTACCCCTTCTTGCCGGTCAAAATGATAACCCGCGAGCGCTATGATTCGCTGGCTAAGATAGCTCAAATTAACATACCGGTGCTGATAATACATGGCGATGCCGATGAGATTGTGCCTGTGGGGCATGGAAAAAAGCTGTTTGAAGCGGCGAATGAACCCAAGGAGTTTTATGTAATAAAGGGCGCCGAACACAATAACACCTACGTGGTGGGCGGTAAGGCATATTTTGAGAAAATAAAAGCCTTTGTCGAGTAGATCCTGAATAACCCATTTTGTGACTGCTGCTATGGATTTTCTCCACCACAATCGCCCCAGCCAAAATGTAGTCCGCCGCTCCACCTCAAGCGGCGGTAGAGGCTATACCCTTATCGGCCACCCCGAAATTCATGCTCCCCCTGCTGGCAGCCGCTGTAATGGAAGCAGTAGCTCAGCCTTGATTGTACCTGCACAACTCCTCAACTATCTTCCAATATCTAGTTGAGAACCCGATCTATTCATAAAAGAACAAATTCTTGCATGGCCTTAGTATAGAAAGTTTTATTAACAGTTGATTTTATAATGTGATGATTTTTAAAGGAATACGTTTTACTTGAACCTTAAATGTAATTGTGCTATAAATTACAGACAGATTCAGTCTATTCTAAGGATTCCGTTTGAACTGACCGATAAGATAAATGATAATAAAGGAAATTAGTAAAGGCTTGCTTCTATAAGCAAAAAAATGGGGAAAAAATTTAATGGCGCTTGTTTTTAAAAATATTACTATAAAACTTAGAACTCCTAAGATAGTTACGCTTATTAATAAAAACGATGCTGATTGGCAGGATATATGTTTAAGAATCATAGAATGGTACAGTCAGCTTTGGGGTGGAGCATATAATCTTATTGTACCCACAGATGGGGAAAAAATCGATCCAAGTTTTTGGCATGTTTTAAAAAAATACGATCCTGACTATATCTATTTCTACAAGAAAACCTTATTAGACTATAAAATTTCAGGATCAGAAATATTTCAAAAATATATAGATAACCAGTTAAAATTATTTAAAAAACAAAACCCAGACTCAAATTTAACTGATGAATCGCTAAGAGAATCAATTGTAGAAGGAAGTGACATGACATTTTTTGACAATTTTAATATTTCAGACAACCTAAGAGAAAAACTTTTAAAGGAACTCAATCCATTTTATTCTAACGAGCGTAATGCAATTACTTTAGTTACCGCAAAAGGTCTTACTGGCTATCCATTGACTTTTTTACCAAACATTATCCCAAATAGCGATTTGACTAACTATACTGTGACAAATATCGAGGCTCACAAGATTATTCAGCTAATTGCTTATTCTTCTTTGGGCAAAGTCACTCCACAATTCTATCAAAGTTTGGTTGAGATTCCACAATTAACAAGCATGCCCAAAAACGGGTATGATGATACTAATATTAAAGAGTTGTTAGATTTGATTTTTAGCCACCCTAAATTTGGCTCTATACATGAATTATCACCTTTCTCTATTTCTATGTTGAAACTTGCCCTTTATTATCACACAAAACATTTCCATCAACATAAGCTTCCTATCATTATAGTTATTGGAAATTCTGCTGAGGATTTTTG
>JAJRUU010000017.1 GCA_024277605.1 bacterium | reverse complement strand
CAGGTTATAATAGCTTTCGGCCTGCCAATAATACGCCGCTCCCTTGTATTTGCTCTTCGGGAAACGGGTGATCAGCTGGGAGAACATCTCCAGCGCTTTCTTGTATTCCCCTTGTTGGTAATGATAGCGTCCGCTGCGATAATAGCCGTCATCTCCCCAGAAAAGCCGCACGAAGAAGGCCCCCAGTGGATTTCCCAGCAAACAGCAGCCGGACGGGGCAACCACCGGAACCTGTTTTTCGCCGCTAAGCTCACCCGGCACAGTAATGCCTTTATGGGATTCAGCGGATACCTGTTTTACCCCTAAAGAAGTCTGGGGCGGTAGCTGGAGTTTTTTAGCTTGTTTAATCTGAGGCTCGTAGGTGCCATGCACCACCACCTCGGGCAAGTCAAATGTCGGGCCGGGTACCGGTTTTTCAACCGCAATCGAGGCCTGAGGAAATGCTATCCCTGTCAGCATCATACCGAACATGAATAATACTAAATTATGTTTTTTTTGCTTGAGCATTTTTTAACCAAATCTAAACAAAAATTTTACTGTAGGGTTGCTTATAATCAGGGCACCTACAATCTAATACAAAGCCCGTGGTGAGTCAAGATGCATCAGCACTCACTTATGGGTACCCTTATTTTGCGAACTGCCGGTATTTAACAATTGCTGCAAGTGTTGCTTTGCCAGTTCCGCTAATTCGTTATCGTCGGATTCTTGCACGACGCTTAACAGTAATTTTTGGGCTGCCAACTTTTCTCCGCGATTTGCATAAATCTGGGCTGCCTGGTAGCGGGCCAGATGTACCCATGGAAACTGATCCGCATAGTGTTTAATTACCTCAAGGAACGTCGCTAATGCTTTATCTGATTGCCCCTGTTGCCCCAGGCATTCTCCCAACCAATACCGAGCCTCGGAAATCACTTGCTTATCGGCGGAGGCTGTAACTTTCGTAAAGTGTTGAGCCGCTTGAGAATAAGCCTTACGCTCAAAGCTTATCTTCCCCAGCGCCAACCATGCGTTGTCAGCCAGCCTATGTTTCGGGTACTTAAAAACGAACCGTTCAAACACCGTTTCAGCCTGTGCCGGTATATTAAGTTTTAGATAGCAAAGCCCTATATTGTACTTAACCGAAGTTGATAGCTCATTGTTTGGATATTTACTGAGAAAGAGTTTGAAACTCGCCAATGCAGCCTGATATTCCCCTTTTTGGTAAAAAGCCTGCCCCTGCTGATAATATGCCTGCGATAAAATAGGCTGTGCCAATTTAGATGAGGGACTTTAAGGGAATTGAGCCATCAATTGGGTAAAAAAATCTACCGCTTTATTATAATCCGCCAGTTTATAGCTGGAAATAGCCACACCATATAAAACCATATCCTTGTTCGGGTGCAGCGGAAACTGCTTAATTATGTACAGATAGTTTTCATAGGCCGCTGTATATTCAGCTTGAGCATACAGCGCTTCCGCCAGTCCCAGGCGCACACTTTGTTCAAAGGCGCTTTTTGGGAATTCGTCTAACAACCGTTGATAGGCCTCCTCAGCCGCTGGATAATTCCCCAGTTTATGGTTACATATTCCCAAACGGTACAACACCTTATCCAGTAATCGGCTGTCCTTAAACTGTTGAACAAAATTCCGGTAAATGGCAACCGCCGACTGATATTGCTTTTTCTGAAATAAGGCTTCAGCCTGGAGGAAGTGCGCCTGGGGCGCCAGCGGGCCCTCAGGGTATTTGGCCAGATACTGCTCAAATTGCTGAGCAGCCAAATCCCAAAGCCCATCCTGATAAGCCTTTATGCCTAATACATAGGATTGTCCATCAGTCCTGGCTTGAGCCTGTGCAGGGGGCAATCCCCCAGCGAAAAGGAATAAAAAAGAAAGAGCTGAGATTAAAAACCATCTGAAACACATCATGTAAAATATATATCGCTGGTATTGGCTGTGTGGTTGTCTGAGATTTTAATAATGGACGGCACCTTGAAAATTCAGGGCCGGGAACATTTCTGATTCACAGTTGGGTATCTTGAAAAATTCCGTTTCATACAGCACACCACATTCATCCCGATCTACTCATAAACTCAGTCTAGGAGCCTGTCGGACTTTGGATAATTCTACTGCGACAAGTGATAAACATATCCATTTTCCCGTTCATTTTCGTTAAATAGACATGCTATGCGCCTCAAATGATCGAAAAAATGGGCTATATTTCTCACTTGCCTCGCTACGAACCCCAAAGTCCGACAGGCTCCTAGGTTCGCAAGACATCCCTTGTAAGATAAGGTTTATGAGCCAACGCCCAATAAAACTTTATTTGCCCGAGGCGGCAGGAGCAGGAAGCTGATAAATTTATACTTTTCAACTAAATGTCGATTCGCCCATAACAAGACCCAAATTTTTCGGGTCATTAAACAATGCAGATTACATGGGGACAATTCCTTATGTAATTTTATACTAAATTAACTATATTAGCAATCTGATTTTTAATGATTTTGTAATCCATCACCCGACCTATTCATAAATTCAGGCTGGGTTTGCAAGACACCCCTTGCGAGATAAGATTTATAAGCCAACGTCCTGAAGAAACAGGCTGTGCCTGCCCGAATTTTTCGGGTTTAATATATTGTATATTATGCTAGAAACGTTGATTACAACATGTTATCATTCGGAAATCGTAGCTGTAATGGAGAGTCCAGGAGTCTGTCGGACTTTGGGGTTCGTTAGCTTTAGCAAGTGAGAAACATAGCCCATTGGGGATAGTTCCCCAGGGACAGGTACCCAGGGACCTGTCCCCTTTTTCAAGGTACCCTATAGCGTGTCATTGCTCCACCGCAGATGGGCGGCGGCGTTTTTGGTATTTTAGTACCGCATTATTATGCTGGCGCAAGGTGGTGGAGAATTGGTGGGTACCGTCATTGCGGGAGACAAAGTATTGATAATCGACTTCGGCGGGATACAGTGCCGCGTAAATAGAAGCCCGGCCGGGATTGGCGATTGGCCCCGGCGGCAGTCCCCGGTAGCGATAGGTATTATATGGGGAATCCAGCCTTAAATGCTTGCGGGTTATGTTCCCGTCGAAATTTGGAATAGCATATATTACCGTAGGGTCGCATTGCAGGCGAATATTGGCCTTTAGCCGGTTATGGTAGACAGCCGAAACCAGGGGACGTTCGTCAGCCACTCCCGCCTCTTTTTCAATCAGCGAGGCCAGGGTGATAATCTGATGTATTGAAAACCCCAGGGCGGAAGCCCGCTCCTGCCACTCCGGGGAGATATTATGTTTAAATTGTTCCAACATGGAATTTGCTACATCCTTGGCGCTGGTACCTTTATGGAAATGGTAGGTATCTGGAAACAGATAGCCTTCCAGACTGTCGTTAGGGATGCCCCAGCGGTTTATTAGCTCAGGGTCATGTGCGGCGGCTATAAATTCAGCTTTATCTATCAATCCATCGGCGGCTAATATATCCGCTATTTGCTTTATGCTGTAACCCTCGGGAACGGTTACTTTGTGGAGTATGCTTTTTCCTTCTTCCAGTATAGCCAATATGTCATTCGGTGACAAAGCGGCGCTTAGGGTATACTCGCCGGCCTTGATACGCTGGTCAACTCCGATTAATCTGGCCCAGCTGACAAAAAGCACGGGGTGTTCGATGATTTCTTGTTCTTTGAGCAGGTTGCTTACTTGCTTAATTCCCATGCCCCGCTGGATTTCTATAAGCTTGTCTACGGCGGCGCTTGAATTGGGGGTGTGTAACAGCACATAGGCATAGCTTAGCCCAGCTATTACGAGAAACAGCAAGCTGAATATGATTAGCTCGACCCTGGTTTTATTCGGAGATGGAGTCATTTCTCCGCTCCTGATGCTTTAGATAATCTAAATAACCTTGCAGAATAAGTGAAGCGGCCACTTGATCTTCCAGCGCCTTGCTTTTTCGCCAGTTGAGGCCCGCTTCCTTTAAAGTCCGCTGGGCTTCCTGGCTGCTGAAGCGCTCATCCCAGGTGTTAATAGGCAGCCATAAGGGTTGCTTTATCTTATCGATAAAGGACAACACCTTCTGTGCCTGAGGCCCCAGACTGCCGTCGAGATTCTTAGGTAGCCCTACCACCAGCTGATCTACCTGGTACTCTTCAATTATACCTTTGAGCTCGCCGATGTCTTTTTTTATGCCAATACGTTTGATGGTTTTTAAACCATGGGCGGTCCATCCCAGTTCATCGGATACCGCTATCCCGATAGTCCTATCGCCAACATCCAGTCCCAAAATAGTCATCTACAAAGTTGACTCCATTATTGTTATAGCTAGAGGAAGTTTGCTACTCATATAGCAATCTCAAGTTGTTTTGTAGCGATTACCTCAGGATATTTAAGCTGGATAGTTTTATGTTCCTCCTCCAGTTCCTCAAGACACATCTTTACAACATCTTTAATATTATCTATGGCCTCCTCAAAGGTATCTCCCTGGGTGTAACAACCTTGTAAGGCAAGACAATTGGCTATGTATTTTCCATCCTCGTCCTGCTCTATAATAACCTGAGCCTTATATTTTTTCATGAAATTATCCTCTCTTTATGTTGGGGTAGTGGCCCGAAATACTACCCATTATAAAGATGCGCCAAAATATCTTTGGTCTTTGTTAGAGAATTAAAGGCATCACCTTCATAGCTGGGATTAGTAAGCCCTTCATGAAGACAGTCATTTCCCAGTTTTTTTATCTTGTGAGCATCCCTTGCCAATTTTCGGTCTAATACATTTTCATCTCTGGCAATCTTAATCAAGTTGTTGAGGGGGACAGGTTGTATGGCTTGGAGACCTTTCTTTTCAGGCTTTGTTTCCCATATCTTAATCTTCTTTTTTCCTGAAATTTCTTCTAGGGCAAAATCAATAACTGCTCTACACAAAGCAATACAAGCAAGAAAAAACCCATAGATATAGCACCTGGAAGCCTCACCTAAATATAACGCTACTTGCGGCGATGGTCTTGATCTTATAAAAAGTATATCCCATTTCTCCGCCCTTTTTATAAGATCAACCTTGTCAATTTTGTCGAGATAGTGATCCAGTAATTCCTCATCAGTTTTGGGTTTGAATAAACCTTCAAGTACCTCCTTGTATTCAAGTAACATATTATATTCTGTGGGGGTAACGATATAACTTTCTCTGCCTTCCATTAATCTTGAATCAAGGGCATCGTATTTTCTTTTAAATTTTCTTAAAGATTCCCGATCTATTCTATCTCCATCTCGTGTGAGGCTTTTTTCAATATGTTCCAAGAGATCATCTAGGAGTTCTCCAACAGTTTTTCCCATTTTTCACTACTCCGTAAGATTTGGTCTTTCTTGGGGACAAACCGAAAGAACAAATACCAAAGTCCAAATGTCAAAAAAAATTGGCATTTGGATTTTGGATTTCCTTTGAACTTGGGTCATTGACCCCTTGGATTTTGACATTTGGATTTTATTCCTACTTTATCCCATACTTTTCTCTAAACTTATCACTCAAGCCGGCGGTGGTGTTAAATACCCAGGTGGCCACGGTTTCATCTAAACTGCCTACCCCGCAGGCTGGGGTGATCAAAGAGGCTTTCTGCCAGGTGTCGGCAGGGATACCTTGTTTATCCAACTCCTCCCATACGGTCTCCAAGCGGCTAAGCAGAGAATCGACATTCTCATTAAGGATATGCTCCTCACTGGTGGGCACAATTCCCCAGGCGATTATACCGCCTCGAGCAATAAATTGCTTCAGCTGATCCAGATACAGGGTAAGCCGTTTACCGAAGGAGTATGCATCCAGCGAGATGATATTCACCTTGGTTTCAAACAGTAGCGACCAGTCGGTATTACCGCAGCAATGGATAGCGCTTAAGCCGCTTAAGCCTTCGATAACTTCATTAAGCGCCGAGATAACCTGCTCCCGGGTCAGGTTCACAAAGGCCGATCCGAAAGAGCTTAAGTATGGTTCATCGATAAACATTATAGTTTGCGGACACAATTCTTCTAATCTATGCTCTTGCTACTGGGCGATACGAGTCAGGTTCTTGATGGCTACATCTTTTAGCGTATCATCATAGATAATCGCCCGGCGCCCTTCATCGGTTACCTGGAGCCCAAAGCTGATGGGGCCGGTAATCTGGCCTTTTACGGCGGTGAGCCGGCCTAAATCGGGTTTTGATTCAAGCAGGGCATAAAATCCGGGGGCATAGCCGGGATCCAGGGCGAAGTCGTCCAGTTTTTCTTCCAGAAATTTCTGATAAAAGCTCTCCAGCTCATCGGGCACCCTTTTAGTGTCTATAAACATGCGTTCACCTTCAAAGGTGACTCCCGGTAGTTGCTTGCTGTATTGCACATACATATTTTCCAAAAATGTACGGCGGGGCAACTGCGGCCAGAAGGGGATATCTGGAAAGTTTTCTCTCACAAAACGGCAGCCGGTACTGACTTCAATATAGGGAATGCTGCCGATTCCCGTAGCCATAAGATTCCCTTTAAAATTTGACATAGTTGATATTCCAGTTGGGGGTGAATGATGTTTGATTGTAGGTTATTTAAGCTGGATTGTCAAGATCGGCCACTTATGGTGTTAGGAACAAGTAAACTGTCCGGAGTTGTAACACGTGAATTGTCCGGTTTATGGTTCTCCTTAAGAGGAGGAGCCATGAGACGAACAGAGTTGCTACAGGAGGTCAGGAAGATGCGTTTTGAGGAGATTTACGGGAT
>JAJRUU010000162.1 GCA_024277605.1 bacterium | reverse complement strand
GGTCGGTCAGTATAAATTTAACACTCATCTTTTGGCCCCTTCATGGCAAAGATTTATTTCCGACCATTATACCATATTCTGCTGCTAAAGTCCGACAGACTCCTAGACCCGAAAAATTCGGGTTTTGTTATGTGCGAATCGACATTTACTTGAAAACTATAAATTTATCAGCTTCCTGTTCCTGCCCCCTTGGGCAAACAAAGTTTTATTGGACGTTGGCTAATGAACCTTATCTCACAATGGGTGTCTTGCAAACCCAGTCTGAATTTATGAATAGATCAGGGCATATGGGCGTCAAAGGCTTGGCGTTCTAAAGTTAATTCATGGCGTATTTCTATTTTTACCACCGCGCATACGGAAGCTAAAGCATAAGAAGGGTAGGGGGTAAAAAGCAGACAGAGCAAGGGTAGACAATGGTAGTATAAGTAGAGATAGGTATATTGGGATAGTGTATCTTTTAAATGTACTGGGATAATCGCTCATATACCCTTCCTGATTTAGGTTATATTTAATGCGGCTACAAACATAAATTGTTGTTTTATTTAACGCAAAATATGGCATTGCAAGACCTGACCCCATAACCCCGCGTGTGTCCGAATAAGACGCTATACATTAACGCCGTGTCACCTTTCTGTGCCGCAACCAGCAGATCGGAAGTAATGTTTTCGGCCCAGGCGGGAGAAGTGATTAAAAACAAAAGTAATGCAATTTGAGCATACATTTATTACACCTAACCCGAATTTTTCGGGTAAAATAGATAGTTAGGCTTTGAACTGCAATTGATGCAGCCAGTAATAAATTCCCTGATTGCTCAACAATTCCTGATGACTGCCTTGCTCCATTATTTTACCCTTATCCAACACAATAATCTTGTTTGCCCGCTGGATGGTTGATAGGCGATGGGCAATTACGATGGAGGTGCGCCCCCGCAGAAGCTTTTCCAGCGCATCCTGGATAAGGGTTTCGGTCTGGCTGTCTACACTGGAGGTGGCTTCATCTAAGATTAGCAACTGCGGATCGAATACCAGCGCCCGGGCGAAGGTGATTAGCTGGCGTTGACCGGCCGACAGGTTGGCCCCGCGCTCACGTATCGGCTCATAATAACCTTGAGGCAGTTGAGTGATGAACTGATGGGCGTTTACTTCACGGGCAGCCTGCATAACACTTGCTACTGAAATATCCTCCCGTCCCAGCCTGATGTTGCTTAAAATATCGCCGGAAAACAAAAAAGGTTCCTGGGATACCAGGCTTATCTTACTGCGCCATTGTTGTTGATCGAGCTTGCGAATATCATAACCATCTATTACTATCTGCCCTTGGCCGGGTTCGTAAAAGTGGGCCAGCAGGCTGATGATCGAGGTTTTGCCTGCCCCGGTCAGTCCCACCAGCGCTACGCTTTCCCCCTTTGAAACGCTGAAGGAGATATCTTCTAACACATAGGCAGCGCCATTATAAGCAAAGCATACATGTTTAAATTCAATTTGCTTAGAGAATTGCTCCAGGTTTTCAGCTTTGACCGGCGGGCTTATACTGGGTTTGGTATCCAGCATGTTCAATACTCTTTCGGCAGCCGCCATGGCTGATTGCAGGATATTATATTTTTCACTTAAATCATTAATGGGGCGAAAAAAGCGCTGCGTATATTCTATAAAAGCTATCAACACGCCGAAGGTCAAGGCCCCCTGTAATACTTGCCCCCCGCCGTACCATATAATCAGCGCCATTGCCAGTGCGGTCATAATTTCTATTGCCGGGAAGAACAGCGCATAATAAAAAACCGTTTTAAGATAGGAGTCCAGGTAATCCCCATTTATTTGTTTGAACTGCTCCAGATTCTTCTGTTGGCGGCAAAATGCCTGCACAATAGTCATGCCACCTAAATTTTCCTGCAAGAAAGCGTTTATTTTGGCCATACGGGCCCGTATCTGGCGAAAGGATTCCCTGACCCTCTTACGGAACACCTGAGCGGCGTAGAAGATAAGCGGCAACACCGAAAACACCACCAGCGCCAGTTCATGATCCATCCATAAGAGCGCCCCCATTATCCCCAGCAGCATGAACAAATCACCCAGCATGGAGACTACGCCTGAGGTCACCATCTCATTTAACACCTCTATATCGCCGATAAGCCGACTCATTATCCCGCCCACCGGTCGTTTATCGAAGAATTCAGGGGTCATGTGTTGCAGATGGGAAAACAGCTCCGCCCTTAAATCCTGCATTACTCGCTGTCCGGTATATTGCATAAGCTGGATCTGCGCATAGCGCACCACAAACTCGAGCAGCATTACGCCTAAAAAGAGCAGGGCGATGAGGTCTAAACCGGAGGTGTCCTGTTGTTGGATGTAGGTGTCAATGGCTACCTTGGTTAAATATGGACCGACCAGCCCCAGCGAAGAGGTCAAAAACAGCAGCGCCAGTGCGGATATGAAATAATATTTATAGGGCGACAGATACTTAGAGAGCCGTTTTATTAATTGCCAATCATAAACCTGGCCCGCCTCTTGCCCTTCAAAGTGATGATAGCGCATTTATTTTGCCTGCTCCAGTTTTTCTAACATAAGTTGACGCTGGTAAAGCTTGGCATATGTGCCGGCTTGCTTTATTAGCTGTTGATGAGTACCGGTTTCAGTAATCTTACCCTCTGTCAGCACGATAATGTGGTCTGTCCACTGTATGGTGGAAATACGGTGTGAGACTATCAGGCAGGTACGCCCCTTTATAAAGGGAAGCAAACCCTTTAATATTTCCCCTTCGGTGAACACATCTATGTTTGAGAAGGTATCATCCAGTATCAAAATACGCGGTCTTATAGCCAGGGCACGGGCCAGGGCGACGCGCTGCCGCTGTCCGCCTGAAAGCGTCACCCCTCGTTCGCCGACTAAGGTGTCATAGCCTTGTGAAAACCCCTCCACTTCCCTGGTCAACTGGGAGATAGCCGCCGCTTCCTGAATTTTTTGCATATCCTGGCTTTCCAGCCCGTGGGCAATGTTTCCGGCAACACTGGCTGAGAATAAAAACCCATCCTGAGGCACATAGCCGATCATGCCCCGTAACTCATCCAGCGGGATAGAGCGTATGTCTACTCCATCAATGAATAACTCGCCTGCCGGAGGATCAAATATGCGGGGGATTAGATTTAGCAATGTACTCTTACCCGAACCGACCGGGCCGACTATACCCAGCGTGGTACCGGCCTTTATGTGCAGATTTATTCCAGATAGTACCTGCGAATCAGGGCCGTTATAGAAAAAACTCAGGTTCCTGAACTCTATCTCACCCTTGAGCGGTTTTAAAGCGCCAAACTCATTCGCTGACAGAGTTTGTGCGGTATCTGATATTTCAGGTGCAGTATCTAATATTTTATTTATTCTACCCATAGCGGCCGATCCCCGCTGAAATAGATTAACCACCCATCCCAAAGCCATCATGGGGAAAGTGAGCAGCGCCAGGTAGGTACTGAAGGCCACGAAGTCACCCAGGCTGATCTCCCCGGACATCACCTGCCGTCCCCCCATCCAGATGACGATTACCAGCCCCAAACCGGAGGTGAGCATCATAAGCGGTAAGAAAAAGCCCCAGACGTGGGCCAGCTTCATGTTACGCTTTAAGTATTCTTGGTTTTGCTGTTGAAATTGCTTGATTTGCGCGCGTTCCTGAACATAGGCTTGAATGCTGCGGATGCCGGAGAGGTTTTCCTGGGCGAAGGCGCTCATTTTGGCCAATTGAGACTGACCGGCTTCTGAGCAGGTATATAAGCGGTGGGTCAAGAACCTGATGATAAGCGAAAGCACTGGTAAGGGTATTAAAGCCAGAAGCGCCAGCTTCCAGTTTAAGTAAAGCATAAGCCCCCAGGCACTGATAAATAAAATCAGCGTACTCACCAGGTGCATAATACCCGGCCCCAAAACCATGCGTACCGCATTTAAGTCATTAGTCAGCCGGGACATAATGTCGCCGGTTTTGGCCTTTATGAAATATGAACGCGAGAGTGTTTGCAAATGCGCAAAAATATCGTTTCTAAAGTCGTATTCTATGCGGCGTGAGGTGCCGATCAATATCCAGCGCATATAATAGCGGAATATGCCCTGAATAATGGTAACGCCCAAGATAGCGGCGGCACATTTTATAAGTAAGCCGGGGTCGATGGGCCCCTTTAAGCTGTCGATAGCGTATTTTAAGATCAGCGGGGCGATCAGGCTTACAATATTGGTAAGTAATAGAAACACTAAGCCGACTGAAAGCTGGCGGCGGTAAGCCAGGATATAGCTTTTTAATTTTATTAGGTTTTGGTTAAACATGGGTTTTATTTTAAATGATAAAGCCGGGGGTGTAAAGGGGGAGGGGATGTTATGGGGTCACATGTTATGGGGTCAGGTCTTGCATCGCCACATTTTATCTGGTATGATCAGCTTATGTCACGACCATTGCGTATAGAGTATAATGGAGCTGTATACCATATCACCAGCCGGGGTAACGCCCGGCAAAATATCTTCCTGGATGATGAGGATAAAAAGCGGTTTCTGGATACACTAACCGCGGTAATTGAACGATACAACTGGCTATGTCATGCCTATTGCCTCATGAACAACCATTATCACCTAACTATCGAAACCCTCGACGCCAATCTTTCCCGTGGCATGCGCCAGTTAAATGGAGTGTATACTCAGGTATTTAACCGCAAACACCGGCTGGTGGGGCACCTCTTTCAGGGTAGATATAAGGCTATTCTAGTAGAAAAGGAGCGTTATCTGTTAGCGCTCTGTCGTTATATTGTGTTAAACCCGGTGCGGGCGGGTTTGGTTACCACCCCCGGAGACTGGCGCTGGAGCAGCTATAATGCTACGCTTGGGAACGCTAGCCCGGCGTTTTTTAGCGCAGACTGGCTGCTTTCTCAATTTGCTGGAAGTAGACGGGCAGCACAGAAGGAATATAAACAGTTTGTGATGGCCGGGAGCGACGAGGAATTTCCCGGGAGCGATTTGAAGGGACAAGTAATTTTGGGTTCGGCTGATTTTTTGAGCAAAATAAGGGACATGTATACACCCCAGGATGATCTGAAGGAAATTCCAAGAATTCAAAGATATGCCACCAGACCGAAGCTGGAGGAACTGTTTGGAGATTGGGAGGCGGGAGGCAAGGCATCACGGGACAAAGTCATTTATAAAGCTTATGTGGAATGCGGCTACACCTTAAGCGAGATAGCGGCATATTTGGGGGTGCATTACTCGACAGTGAGCCGAGCGGTCAGCCGGGTGGAAGAGGACAAAATATGGCATTGCAAGACCTGACCCCATTTCCTTTACCTACATTGTCCAATCAGCTAACGACGCTACCAAGAAAACCACCCCGTGGCCACCCCGTGGCTGTCGTTCTGAGCGAAGCGAAGAATCTATTAGTGAGTTGGCGGATAAAGGATTTTTTTTGAAAGCAGATAACTAGCTGTATTTATTGCTATTATGCGCTATATGTCAAATGTTGAGACCAGACCCCGTCAATCTTGTTCCCAAGGTATTAATTGCCAATTTAAACAATCTAGTTTATATCCTCGATTTGGAATAAAATCAAAGGGGTACCCTGAAAATTAGAATTTTTGTTCAATGTCAAGGCATGCGAAAAATTTAACCACAGGCACACAGTTGATAAAATATTGTCAATTCTCTCCTTATCTTTCCGCTAGTTATGCTAGCATCGCCTTATTTTATCTCTTAAAATATTGACAAATTGCTCTGGTTGTGTTTACAATATAGTATATTCATGTTGACAAAGCACATGACGAATCTCAAAAATTTGTCTTGCTAATACTAATAAAGGAGCTTCCAGACAATGGGTAAATCCTACAAACGTGGACAAGAAATCAGAGAATTCATTCTCCAAAATATTCCTAAAAACCCTCACAATATCGTTAATCAGGTTGTCGATCATTTTAGTATTTCCAGACAAGCTGTGAGCCGATACATTCAAGAGTTCCTTAAGGAAGAGTATATTACAGCTGAGGGGCATACCAGGCAACGTAAGTATTCTCTGCGGGTTATTCACAAGGAACAATTTTCAGCATCTTTGGCCGGACTTGAAGAAGATATGCTTTGGGAAAAGAGGATATCTAATATTTTAAATGGCGTGCCTGAAAATGTTTTGGACATATGGCATTATTCGTTTACAGAAATGGTTAATAATGCGATTGATCATTCAGGAGGAGAAAAGTTAACCATCAATGTGGAGATGAACGGTTTTCTTACTCGTATTATTGTGAGTGATGATGGCATTGGGATCTTTAAAAAGATTAAAGAGGAATGTGAACTAGAAGATGAGCGACATGCTGTTTTGGAATTGGCCAAGGGCAAGCTTACTACAGACCCTAAAAGTCATACTGGGGAAGGAATTTTTTTTACCTCACGAATGTTAGATTATTTTGCGGTTCTATCAGGTGGAGTCTGTTTTTCGCATGAATCTGGCCAAGAGGAAGACTGGATTCTAGAAAGAGACCTGCCAAGGACGGGAACAGCCGTTTTCATGTCTTTAGCTAATCAAAGCCCCCGTGCCTATCAAGAAGTATTCAAACGTTTTGCTTCTGAGGATGAAGATTACGGTTTTACAAAAACAGTTGTTCCAGTTCGCTTGGTAAGACATGGGGTTGAAAATTTGGTATCTAGGTCTCAAGCTAAGAGATTGCTGGGCAGAGTTGATATGTTTAAGACCGTTATTCTCGATTTTCAGGATGTAGCTTCAATTGGTCGAGCGTTTGCAGATGAAATTTTTAGGATATTCCAGCGAAACCACCCAAATATTCTATTACTTACAGTCAATACAGTTGAATACGTTGAAAAAATGATTGCACTGGCTAAAGGAAGGGAATGAAGTCGGCTCAAAGCCAACAACGAAGCCCTTAATCGAATTGCAGATAAAGTCTAGTAAATATGACGGGGTCAGGTTTTGAGTGAGCCGAGCGGTCAGCCGGGTGGAAGAGGACAAAATATGGCATTGCAAGACCTGACCCCATTTCCTTTATTAGGTAATACAGTAAACGAATATGTGTATGATAGTTTTGGCAATATGATGAGCAAAACACATTTTATTCCAGGCAGGGGATGGGGATCGCATGTCTTAGACTTCATATTAGATTTTGAGAGGGATAACGATAAGATTATATACAATCTTGAGCTTGCTAATTATGCACAAGAATCTACTAATTATTGGGTTGAAAGCTATAAAGCTACTTCAAAAGCACTCAAACTTTTTATGTCGGCATTAAATGCAAGAATAACAAGTTTTAAAAATACCTTTGGATATTAATTGATGGCTTGGAAAATATGGTAGTTTTATTAATCCCTACGTAAATAATTTGTTGATAATATGCTGATAAAAATCACAAAAAAACAAGTCCTTTTAAGTTTGATTGGTGGAATAATATACTATTTTGCTAATAGAATAACAGTCAATTTGCCCGCTTTTGTTGAATTTACCTTCTATCTTGCAAAGTTATTTAATTCACATGGATTAGACATAGATATAATGGATATAGCCAGCATCGAATTTGCCTTTTCTTTTGGTGTTCTTTACCCGTTCATAGTCTTTTTAACATTGTTTTTTTATGAGATAAGAAATTGTCCAAATAAACGCAGAATGTTTTTAAACCTAATAACTGGTTTTATATCTTGTGTTATTTTCTATTATTTATTTATATCAATTGCAGGGAATGTAAAGGACTTTGTATTAGGCTTTTTTATTATGATTTTATATTTAACTGCCGCACCACTTGTTACATTAATTGTATATAAATTTAATCTTTTCAAGCAATAAATTGTTACCCACCTTCATGACTGATTTGGCCGGCACGCATAATTATGTGTACGATCAACTGAATCAACTTATCTCCGCCACCCATCCGCAGCCTGCAAACCCCACGGAAGGCTTTAACTATGACCCGGTGGGTAATCGTTATCCAGCTACCAATGTCTATAATGCCGCTAATCAGTTGCTGGAGGATGACAGCTATATTTATTCCTAAGAAAGAGTTATGGGGTCAGGTCTTGCATTGCCACATTTTATCTGGTATGATCAGCTTATGTCACGACCATTGCGTATAGAGTATAATGGAGCTGTATACCATATCCCCAGCCGGGGTAACGCCCGGCAAAATATGGAATTGCAACGGGCTGTTGCTCAAACCGTTTCGTGTATGCGAATGACAACCGAAAATTGACCACCTGCGCTAGCCGAATTTTGACCACCCTGATACAAGTTAATAATATGGGATGATGGCAAGAGGCATCATCCCGGTTTCTCATTTCGAGTACCAGAGGGAAGCAGAAGAAGCCC
>JAJRUU010000161.1 GCA_024277605.1 bacterium | reverse complement strand
GACTTTTTGTGAAACTGTAGTCGTTTGCCCCATTTCCGTTTGCTTTGTCATTGACTTAGATTGTGTGGGCGCTGAGGCAAAATCAGCGCTCAGGGCAGATGCTGAAGCCTGCGAATTATTGGTAACCGAAGTGCTCTGGCGACTGACTGCCTCAAATGTTTGGGATTGGGCGGTTTGTGATGCAGCGGCGGCGGATACGTCCACTGAAGTAGGCCCATCGACTGTACGATTCAGCGTCTGTGTTTGTTGGTTATAGGCCACGCGTACCTGGGTCAACTCAACTGGTTCCTGCGCCTGTTTTTGCTGATATGCCATGGTTTGCTTAAACTGGACTTTATTAGAAACCGACGTAGTGGGCTGACTCATAGTAGTCTGCCGTTCCATGGACTTGGATTCTATGTGCTCTAAAGCAAGCCCGCTGGTGAGGACAGATGCCTTGGTCTGCGGAACATCCTTTAAAGAGGTGTTCTTGCGAGTCATTGTTTCAAATTTTTGGGATGTTACCGCTTTTGAATTACTTTGAGCAGCTACCTTCAACATAGAGGGAGTAGTTAATTTGCGATTAGCCATTTTTGTTTGCTGGGCATAAGCGGTCTTAAGCTGGGCCAGCTGCATCGGTTTTTCCTGCACCTGCCTTTGCTTGTAGCTCATGGTTCGCATAAGCGTCGATTTTTGAGATATGGGGTTCTGTTTAAACAATTTAGCTTGTTTTTCCATGGTCTTAGCCTGTGTAGGAGTTGCCTTGAAATTACGCAGTACGCTAGGAGAACTCTTGCTGGTGACGGAGGTGGTCTGCTTGGTCACCCGGGTAAAGGTTTCGACCTTTTTCATCTTGGTGAAGGATTGTGAAATTTCGGTCAGCATTTTATTAGGGGCGATAGCGGTTTTCTTTATAACCGGAACTGATTGGCTATTAGTTACTGTCTGGCGTTGTTCTATTTCTACCTTCATGGTGGTTAACTGCTTTTTCTGATAATTTACCCGCTTGGGGAGCTTGGTTTGACTTTTTTGTTGGGCGGCGAGCTTAACCTTTCTGTTTTCCTGTGGAACCTTTGGTTTATTCTTAAAATTCATTTTGACTTTTGTAGCATCGTTGTTCGGCTTAGCTGATTGCTTACGTTTTACTCGATCTGTCTTCCGTTGGGATTCGCTCTTAGTTTTTTCTTTGGTTACCTTCTTGAGCGGGGTAATTTGTTTTTTCTTAACTTGTTTATGCTCAGGTTTATATTTTTTGAGGGGGTCGCTTTTTTCCAGCTTGGCTAATTTTTTTTGACTTTCGTCAGTCAGTTTTTGTTTTAGGTCAAGTTGTCGTTTTATGGATTCCAGCTTGGCGGACTTATTCATATTTTGTTGCTTTTCAAGATTAACCTTGTTCGGAGTGGCAGTTTTATTTTCTATAGTAGCCTTGGCGGACTTCTTTAGGTTTTCCAGCGGAGCCTTTGAGGCCAAAGCCTGGCGTTTTCCCTGTTGCGGAAAGGCCTTATTGCTTTTTTTCTTTCTGACGAGTTCCCCTTTCTTTTTGTCCGCTTTGGAATTTGCCTTGTCTTTAGCCTTAGGCTTTACATCGAGCAGCTTAATGGCATGAAGATCGAAATCGTTTCTTTGTTTCTTCCTGGATACATTCTGGAATGATGAACTCAATACCAATATTAATAACAGGTGTAAGATTAAAGAGCTTAAGAAAGCGATAGTTTTTTTAGAATTACTTAATCTGGCATACATCATGATAATTCTTGCCCCACGTATAAAAGTCCACTTTTTATTAAAGTGGAAATTTGCAATTTATATGCCGCTAGCGGATAGGCCTTAATTTGAGCAATTTATTGGTAGATTACGGGGGAGCTTGTTGAGCGAAAAAAAACCTTGCAGATCAGTGGTATCAGCGGATTTAAGCAGCTAAACAATTGCATAAAAAATACGGGAATTCATAAATGTTAAGCGCAGTTATTTAATTGCCAGCAAAACAATGAAATAGTTTGGCAGGAAAATAACAAAATATCGGGTATTAACTCCCTGTTTGTGGTTTGATTATAAAAATTCCCCTATAATTAGCAGGTTATAGGGGGGGGAATCGGACATATGTTCCAGATTAAAAAACAAGGTGTGATTCAGGCCGTTTTTACTGTCTGATTTTCATACATCAGGGACTGGCATTAATGCCCGATTCCAGCACTTTTTTAAAGGTAGCGCCTTGGACAAAATAGATGTAATAACGATCGATTAATTCATGCTTGGCTTTAATGGTAGCCATGAATTCCTTGGTCTTGCCACTAGTGTCATGTCAAGTCTGTCATGCCGGACTTGATCCGGTATCCAAAGCTTGTGGATTCCCGCCTTCGCGGGAATGACAATCATACGGTACATGGATGACATGACACTAGTCGGATTGCGTAGGCTGAATTTATGGATAGATCAGGTAAGATCAGTCAACAGGAGTAGGCTGTCCTTAGCCCTAAAACATTTCTAACTGCTGCCATCTTTTCATGGGGAATTTTATGGGATACTCACCGGTAAAGCAAGCGTTACAGACCCTATTTTCAAACGGGTGGACTGCTTTTAACATTCCCTCAACAGTCAGGTATCCTAAACTATCCGTAGTGAGATAACGTGATATTTCCGACAGGGTATGAGTGGCGGCAATCAGCTCACGCCGGTTAGGGGTGTCTATTCCATAAAAACAAGGGCACCTTGTGGGAGGAGAACTCACCCGCATATGGACTTCCCGCGCTCCGGAGCGGCGCAGCATCTTTATAATCTTACGGCTG
>JAJRUU010000160.1 GCA_024277605.1 bacterium | reverse complement strand
TTCAAAGAGATGGCAATAAAGCGAAGCCCTATCAAGTAAAACAGGTACGTCAAATGCTTTTAAGATACCGGATAGGAGATGAAGGCTAGTGGACAAATATGAAATCATACTTTATTGGAGCAATGAAGATAACGCCTTCATCGCGGAGGCGCCGGAGCTTTCAGGATGTGCGGCCCATGGAAACACTCAGGATGAGGCATTGAAAAACATTAGGGAAGCTGTGGCCCTCTGGATAAAAACGGCTGAGGAATTCGGCGATCCTGTTCCGGAACCCAAAGGGCGACGGCTGGCTTTGGCGTAGGGACAACAATATTGTATTTCGCAAACTCAACCAAGCCTTGTATCTATGATTTAATGTATTGGGATTACAGGTATGGCAAATATAGAATAAAAAGGATGTTAGACAGTAAGTAAATTATAGGAATGGAATTAGTTTAATAACAAGGGAGAACAGATTGAAACGCACTGGTGCTGAAGTATTTATTGAATGTTTGTATAATGAGAAGGTGGAGGTTATCTTCGGCTTTCCGGGTGGGGCGGTACTGGATATATATGACGAATTGTTCGGCTCTAAAATAAAGCATATACTTACCCGCCATGAGCAGGGAGCCGCCCATGCCGCAGATGCCTATTCCCGTTCTACCGGCAAAACCGGGGTGTGCCTGGTGACCTCCGGGCCGGGAGCCACCAATACGGTTACCGGGATAGCTACCGCCTATATGGATTCTATCCCCATGGTAGTCTTTACCGGGCAGGTGCCTACTCCCATGATCGGTAACGATGCCTTTCAGGAAGCTGATATTGTGGGCATTACACGCCCGGTTACCAAACATAACTATCTGGTCAAAGATGTGGATGAGCTGCCGCGGGTGCTCAAAGAAGCGTTTTATATCGCTTCTACCGGCAGACCGGGGCCGGTGGTAGTTGATTTGCCCAAAGACGTGATGGCCGCAAAAACCGCCCGCCCATATCCAGCGAAGGTGCAATTAAAAGGTTATAATCCAACTTATACTGGACATGTGGGCCAGATAAAAAAAGCGGCTGAAGAAATAGTAAAAGCCAAACGCCCGGTACTGTATACCGGCGGGGGGATTATCATCTCCGGCTGTCATACAGAACTACTGAAGCTGGCCGAGCTGACCCAGATTCCGGTGACCAATACCCTGTTGGGGTTGGGAGGTTTCCCCGGCACCAATCCCCTGTTCTTAGGCATGTTGGGGATGCACGGTACTTGGTATGCCAATAACGCAATTACTGACTCGGATTTGATTGTGGCGGTTGGCGCCCGGTTTGATGATCGGGTTACCGGTAAAATCAGCGAGTTTGCGCCTAACGCTAAAATTATACATATTGATATAGACCCTTCATCTATCAGTAAAAACGTTAAGGTTGACCTGCCGATTGTGGGGGATGCCAAAAATGTGTTAGCTGAGATAAATAAGGAGCTAAAGCAGCTTAATAAAACCCCCAATACTAAAAACTGGCTGGCTATAATTGATAAATGGAAGAAAGATCATCCGCTGAAATATGATCATGAAAACGGTAAAATAAAACCCCAATTTGTGGTGGAAGAGCTTTATCGCCTGACCCGGGGAGAGGCCATTATTACCACCGAGGTGGGCCAGAACCAGATGTGGGCTGCTCAATTTTATAAATTCGCCAAACCCCGCAGCTTTCTTTCCTCCGGCGGTTTGGGTACTATGGGTTACGGGTTCCCGGCGGCAATTGGGGCGCAGGCCGGTAATCCCGGCAGGACTGTAATAGATATTGCCGGAGATGGCAGTTTTCAGATGAATTTGCAGGAACTCGCCACGGTGGTGCAATACCGGCTGCCGGTAAAGGTGGCTATTTTAAATAATGGCTTTTTAGGCATGGTGCGGCAATGGCAGCAATTGTTTTATAACAAACGCTATTCCTCCACATGTATACATTGTGCGCCCGATTTTGTTAAGTTAGCCGAAGCCTTTGGGGCGGTGGGCTTACGGGCTGAGAAACCCGAAGAGGTAGCCCCGGTAATTGAGCAGGCTTTAAATACCAATAGACCGGTGGTGATGGATTTTAGGGTAGACCCTGAAGAGAACGTGGCTCCTATGGTTCCGGCTGGCGGGGCGCTAAAAGACATGATACTGGTGTAACAAAAGGGAGAAAGTATGCCAAGGAGAAAAAAGGGTGCAGTTAGGGTTGGAAAAGGTTCAAAGTGTGGTATGTGCGGAAAAGAATGTGGTAAAGGCGGCTCATTAAAAGTTCACGTAGAAGCTATACACCCTATTGACTATGATACTTATTCCCAGTGCTTCCATAAATGTGAGGCTACCATTTTTGACCAATGGTTTGATATTGAGCAGGACGGCCAAAAGATTCGTTTGAATGTCAGGGCCTTTGAAGTAATATAGTTTAAAAGGCCAATCTCAGAGGATAAATACATGCCTGAGCAGGAATTTGCTACCAAGCATGACATAAAAGAATTTGCTGAAAAAGTTGCTGAAGATTTCCGGGCTCATACGGAAGAGATTAAACGCCACTTTGGTGTGGTGGCTGAAGGTTTAGAGGATAAAATACAAATAGTCGCCGAGGGACATCAGCTGTTAGTTGAAAAAATGGGCGGTGTGGAGCAAAGGCTGGGCGGTGTGGAGCAAAGGCTGGGCGGTGTGGAGCAAAGAATGGGTGGTGTGGAGCAAAGAATGGAAATCTTAGGCCAAGATTTAGCCGAACATCGCAGCAACACCGAAATGCATAACATCAATCTTATAAAAGGCAAAGGGTAAAAAATGCGCCATTCAATATCAGTGTTAGTTGAAAATCAGTTTGGGGTATTGGCTCGGATTGCGGGGTTGTTTTCAGGGCGGGGG
>JAJRUU010000016.1 GCA_024277605.1 bacterium | reverse complement strand
TCTTGTATCTGGTTGGGGGCCAGGTCCTGCTCCACATAGGCTTCGGCGATGGGGTCCAGTATGTCATAGGGCGGCAGGGAGTCGGTATCTAGCTGGTTATGCCGTAATTCAGCGCTGGGTCCTTTCTTCAGGATGTCTTTCTGGATAATTTCTTTATCTTGCAGCTGGTTTCTATAGTTAGCCAGCCTGTATACAAGTTGTTTCGGTACGTCCTTAAGTACCGCAAATCCGCCGACCATATCTCCATAGAGGGTAGCATAACCCACCCCCATCTCGCTTTTGTTTCCGGTAGCCAATACCAGCCAGCCGTGTTTATTGGAGAGCGCCATAAGCAGATTGCCCCTGATGCGGGCTTGTAAGTTTTCTTCGGTTACATCCGGGGCCAATCCGGCGAATGATTCCTGGAGCGATTCAAGGTAATTTTCCAGGAGGCCCTGAATGGGAATAATTGAAAAACGGGCGGATATGTTATACGCCAGTTGTTGGGCATCCTGCCCGCTGGCTGCCGAAGAGTAGTCAGAGGGCATATACACTAGCTCTACATTCCCTTTTTCTAGAGCATCGTGGGCAATAATGGCGGTGAGCGCCGAGTCGATTCCACCGCTTAAGCCGATTACCACCCGGGAAAAACCATTCTTGGTCACATAATCCTTGAGTCCCAGTTTAAGCGCTTGGTATACCTCGGCTTCAGGAGACAGAATCTCCGGGTTATGCTTGGCCGACGGTGATTCGGGCAGGGGTTTCCCTGGGGGAGGAATGACGATATTGTCTGCGATTGGCCAGCGGTGATCCTGTTTGATGAGTGCTGGGTCGATATCTGCGAGAATCAAGTCTTCCTCAAACTGCCGTCCGCTGGCAATTATTTCACCCTGAGGGTCAAATATCATCCCATGTCCGTCAAAAACCAATCCATCCTGTCCGCCTACCAGGTTATTGTAGGCAATCCAAATGTTATTTTCCCGGGCCCGCCGGGACAGTATTTGCTGGCGTTCTTTCCACTTACCCATGTGATAAGGTGAAGCGCTGATGTTAATAATAAGTTGAGCCCCGTCTTGCACCAGTTGCTGGGTGGGGCCCTCCTCGAACCAGATATCTTCACAAATATTAATCCCCAGGCACGTTCCGCGAACGTTAAATAGCGGCAGGCGATTGCCCCGATTAAAATAGCGCTTTTCGTCAAATACCCCATAGTTGGGCAGTATGATTTTATGATAAATGCCGACGACTGCACCCCGATGAATAACTGCGGCGGCATTATAAACAGACTGCTGCTGTTGATCGACAAATCCCACCACCAGTACCGGATCCCACTGTTTTGAGAAACGAGCCAGAGAATCTATACAATCCAGGTTTTGTTTAATAAATTGTGGCCTAAACAGTAAATCCTCCGGAGGATAACCGGTAATGGCCAGCTCAGGAAAACATAAAATGTCCACTGGCTTTGTCGCCGTTTGCTCCACACAGCGTTCGATTTTAGCCAGGTTGCCCTCCAGGTTTCCAACGGTACAATTAATCTGAGCCAGTCCTATTCGCAAGCCGTCCATTTCATCCTATCCTTTAAAATATAAGGTAAATCCATAACTATACTGAGGGTTAGCGTTGTCCGCTCCAAGTTTTTGCACACGGTAAAAGTCAATAATTGCGGTAAGTTTCTAACACAATATTCCTTGTTTTTCCTCTCCCGTGAGGGAGAGGATCCCCTCACTCTAACTCTCTCCCCAGAGGGGAGAGAGAACTAAAAGGCATTTTGCCACTGGTGCAAAAATCTAACCGGACACTACTGACTAAAGGTTAGATAATTTATACAATACTCCATTGGTAATTGCAAACGCTATAATATCTCAATTGCTGTTATAAAAAAGATGTGTTTGACCAACGTTAATCTTAATGGCTTTGTGGAAGATATTGTGTTAAAATAACAAGTAATAATTGTCGCTAATTGCAAGCATCCTAAAAGAAACAGGCTGTGCCTGCCCAAAGTTTTCGGGTTAAAGAAAAGCTGCTAATGTCTGGTTTTGCTTCTATCTCTTTCTGGCTGAATCTGCTAATTCCGGGTCGTTGTTTGTTATGTGACGGCCAACTGTCACATCAAAGACCATCTCAAGTATGTCCGGCATGCTGGGAACAATTACCACGTATCAGGGATTACTGCTTTAATTGCGGCCAGCCTTTTTTATCGTTTAAAAGTACTATGGGCACTGCTTCACATAAATGCGGAAATTGCAAAACCGGGGTTAAACTTTATTTCAGTAGAGCAAGATCAACCGGGATATACCAAGGGACGTTAAAGAAGCTTATACAGCTTTTCAAGTATCACAGGAAAAGCAGCCTGGGGTCTCAATTAGCCGCCTGGATGATACAGCATATGCCGCAGGAGCTTAATCCGGCTGCTTTTGACTATATTCTTCCGGTTCCGCTGCATATTAAGCGATTACGGGAGAGGGAGTTCAATCAAGCGTTGCTTTTGGCTAAATACATTGCCCGCTATTATAAGCGGCCGGTAATGACTTATAATTTATGCCGCCGCTATTATCAACAGGCGCAAGCTCAATTAAAGCAAAAGCAGAGGATGATAAATCTCAAAGGCGCCTTTGAGATACAGTACCCCCATAAACTTCAGCGAAAGTCTGTTTTGCTGATAGATGATGTATACACCACCGGGGCGACCGTCAGAGAGTGCGCCAAGGTCTTGCTTAGGAGCGGGGCTGAGCGGGTGGAGGTACTCACTCTGGCGCGGACTGAGGAGTTGCCACCATGCCAATAGCCAGGAGCCAGCGTATCAGAGGGTTAAGCGCACAAGCGGATTCTCTGCGTTTGGGGATGGGCTGGTCGGTCGATGATTTAGCCAAACCCCAAGTATTAGTTAATTCATCCGCCGGTGAAGCTCATCCGGGAAGTATCCACCTTGATCAACTGGCCGCTCAAGCCGGGATTGGTGTTTTTGAAGGCGGCGGCAGACCTATAAGCACTACCGTAAGCGATATTTGCGATGGGATTGCCCAGGGACATGAGGGAATGAATTACAGCCTTGCCTTTCGTGAGGTAATGGCTCAATTAGTAGAAATACAGGCCCAAAGTCAGCAGGTGGATGCGTTGTTACTCATCTCTAGCTGCGATAAGTCGATCCCGGCTCATCTGCTGGCGGCCGCCAGGCTGAACATTCCGGCTGTTTTATTACCCGGCGGCTCAATGGAGGTGGGGCCTGCGGGTTTATATCAAGGGGATATACCGGGCTGCTTTTTTAAGCTGAAAAAAGAACACATTTCAGCTGCCGAATTTCAGCAGACCTCTGAAGATGCCACCCCAACCTGCGGAGCGTGTCAGTTTATGGGAACCGCTTCCACTATGCAGGTACTGACTGAGGCTTTGGGCTTGGCTTTACCCGGCAGCGCACTTGCCCCGGCTAATTCAAATTATATATTAAGAGGAGCCCGCCAGGCGGCTAAACAAATCCTTAAACTATTTAAGACGGGCATCACCCCCAAAGATATCCTTACCCAGGAAGCCTTAGAAAATGCTATTATGGTGCATGCGGCAATAGGCGGCTCCAGCAATGCGGCTTTGCATCTGCCGGCGCTGGCGCATGAATTGGGGCTGAGGCTTGATGCCCTCCGCTTTGATCCCATTCACCGCAAAATTCCGTATCTGGCTAATATCTTGCCCTCCGGGGCTTATCCCGCCCAATGGCTGTGGTATGCGGGAGGGGTGCCGCGGGTAATGTGGGAACTAAGGGACTATCTGCATCTTAAGGTACTGACCGTTACCGGAAAAACAGTGGGGCAAAACCTGGATGATTGGAAAAAGGCGGGCTATTTTGATAGATATAGCGGTTATTTAGAAAATTATAAAGTTAAACCGGAACAGGTAATTTACTTAGCAAAAAAGCCCATCTCGAAAGCAGGCTCGCTGGCGGTACTTAAAGGGAGCTTAGCCCCTGAGGGAGCATTGATCAAGCATTCGGCGTTATCTCCCCAGATGCAGAAGTTTTGCGGTAAGGCCCGGGTATTTGATAGCGAGGAGGAGGCCCTGGCCGCCGTAACCGGTGGGGCAATATCCCCAAATACTGCCGTGATTGTCAGATACGAAGGCCCACGGGCTGCCGGTATGCCGGAGCTTTATCTGCTTTCACAGGCAATTTGTTGCCAACCTGAATTGGCTGACGCAGCCGTCCTGATTACTGACGGGCGTTTCTCTGGCGCTGCCGCCGGCCCGGCTATCGGGCATGTGAGCCCGGAGGCTTTTGCGGGAGGCCCGCTAGCGTTAATAGAGGATGGAGATTTAATCGAGCTGGATGTTCAAAAGCGGCGATTAGATATAGTCGGTATTAACGGAACCCGGCTTAATGACTCAGAAATTCAACAAGCGCTGGCAAAACGAAAAACCTGCTGGCATTCCCCCCCACCCAAATATTCCCGGGGAGTCCTGTCCATCTACACCCGCTTAGCTACATCGGCTATGAAAGGGGCATATATGGAGGCGCCGTCACAATGATCGAGAGAAAAAAGGTAGTCCAGTATACAAACATAATAGACTTAAGCCTTAAGCTGCATAATGATATGGCCGTCTATCCTAGTGATCCGCCGATTAATATAACGCAGCGTTCATCTATGCCTGATGACAGCGTGAACATGCTGGAGCTGAATATGTCCACGCACCATGGAACCCATATCGATGCGCCGTTTCACCAGCTGGCCGATGGGCAGAGTCTGGATGAGTTTCCACCACATAAATTTGTAGTAGGCCGGACGTTGAAGCTGGATTTAGCCCCGGAGGAAGCTGACCCTAACACGAACCAAAAGGAAGGGGTGTTATATCGCCAGCTGATTACCGCTGCCGACCTGGATACCTATACCGAGAGGTTGGCCTGGGTGGAAGGCGTGGTGCTTCATACCGGTTATGGCCGGGTGTTGCTTAAGAACCGGGTAGACCGGGATTATCCCCGTCTGGATATTGCTGCAGCTGAAATGCTGGCCGACTTTAAGAATCTTAAAGTTATCGGGATCGATTCATTAAGCGTGGACGCCATGGGAGAGCATAAGGTGCATCACATCTGGTTTGCCGAGCCAGACAGATGGCTGGTTGAGTCAATGGTTTGCCTGGATCAACTGCCGTTAAGTTTCACCCTGTGCTGCTTTCCTTTACTGATTGAAAATGCCGACGGCTCTCCCTGCCGGGCAATTGCCTTTTGTGATTAATAGGCCCGGGCGAGGCCCGGCAGGCTGTGCCTGCTTTGTATAGGGCAAGTCAACGCTGTGGAAAAATATAATTAGCGTTGGAGGATAATTATGAAACTATTACAATTTTATATTCCAAATACGGGCCTGCGGGTGGGGGTGTTGAAAGCTGACCAGGTAATAGATATTACCACCCTGGATCAGCGGCTCGATTCGGTACTCAGTGTATTTGCGCAGGCACATAAGACAAATAATTCTGCCAGCCGGATGTTAACCGAATTATTGTCTGACAAATCACCTGTGGGCTATGATTTTAAAGACTTAAATATTCCGCCGGATAAGAGTCTGGCGCACCTGTTGGTTCCCATTTATGCGCCTGAGGTATGGGCTTTTGGGGTTACCTATAAACGCAGCGCTGAGGCACGGGATGAGGATGCCAGCCAGGAGCAGGGTATTTATGACCGGGTGTATAATGCAAAAAGGCCGGAATGCTTCTTTAAGGCCACCCCTTCCCGCTGTGTGGGGCCGCATGCTTATATCGGAATGCGGAGTGATTCCACTCTTACTGCACCTGAGCCTGAATTAGCTTATATATTAGGCGGACACGAGGAAATCCTGGGGTATACCATCTGTAACGATGTATCGGCCTGGGATATAGAGCGGGATAATCCGCTTTACTTGCCGCAGTCCAAGATATATAGTGGTTGCTGCGCCCTGGGGCCGGTGATCGTTACCCCGGACGAACTGACCGATCCCCTGCAGTTGGAGATTAGGTGCCGCATTATAAGGAAACAAAAGGTCATTTTTCATGAGTCCAGCAACTCATCTGAGATCGGGCGCAGCTTTAGGGAGTTGAACCACTACTTGTGCCTGCATAATCCGGTTCCCTTCGGCAGCGCCGTATCTACCGGCACCGGTATCATGGTGCCCAATGAATATCGCTTAAAAGACGGGGATATAGTGGAGATAGATATTGAAGGTATCGGTACGCTTAGTAATCCGGTGCAGAAATTATAACGGGCAAGGAGCCTGTCGGACTTTGGATATAAAACACAATAGGAGATAAGCATGGCTCAGGAGTACAAGAATTATATTAATGCTGAGTGGGTGGCTTCCGCCTCCGGTAAAACCTTTGATAATATTAATCCGGCAAATACAGCCGATATAATCGGCAGTTTTCAGGATTCAAATGAGCAGGATATAAAGCAGGCGGTCGCCGCGGCCAAAGCTGCGTTTATCAAGTGGAACGAGATCCCGGTTACCTCGCGCGAGGGGTATCTGTATAAAGCAGCAGATGTGCTCGCCCGCAGGCTTGACGAGGTGTCCCTGGCGCTTACCCGCGAGATGGGCAAAACCTTGCCGGAGGCCAAAGGCGAGGTTGGCCGCGGGGTGCAAATCCTGCGCTACTATGCGGGTGAAGCGCGGCGGATGTGCGGTGAGACCTATCCATCGGATAATGCCTCTACTATGCTGTATACCCTGCGTGAACCCTTAGGGGTGGTGGGTTTGATTACCCCCTGGAACTTTCCGGTAGCTATTCCGTTGTGGAAGCTGGTTCCGGCAATTACTTATGGCAATACGGTGGTCATCAGGGTCTCTCAAGATTCCCCGCTGACCGGGATACTGCTGGGAGAGGTGTTCGAGGAGGCCGGCTTACCGGCGGGGGTAGTAAATATTATTACAGGTAATGGCCGGGCGACAAACAAAGCGCTGATAGGTGCTGAGGGGGTTTGCGCTATCTCCTTCACCGGCTCCACCTCAGTAGGGCGGGAGATTTATAAGCGTTGCGCAGAGTTGGGTAAAAAAGTGCAACTGGAGATGGGCGGGCAGAATCCGGTCATCGTCGCTGCCGATGCCGATTTAGAGCAGGCGGTGGCGCTTACCGTAGCCGGGGCCTTTTTCTCTACCGGGCAGAAATGTACCGCTACCAGAAGAGTGATTGTGCAGCGCTCGATAATAGAAGAATTTACCGCTAAGCTGGTAGCCAAAACCAGGGATTTAAAGCTGGGGGATGGGGCGGATGCGGGCACTCAAATCGGGCCGGTGATAAATCAACGCCAGTTGGAGAGAATCCTTGAAGGGATTAAAAATGGAACACAAGAGGGAGCGAAGCTCCTTTGCGGCGGACAGCGACTGTCATGCGATTGTTATGAAAAAGGCTTCTACATCCAGCCTGCGGTATTTAGCGAGGTGACTCCCCGGATGAGCTTGGGGCAGGAGGAGATATTCGGCCCTGTATTGGGGGTTATAGCATATGATGAGCTGGATGAAGCCATAGAGATTGCCAATTCAGTGCGCTATGGCTTAAGCGCCGCTATCGCCACTAAAAACATTAAAACCGCTCAAATGTTTATAAAAGGCATTAAAGCCGGTATCGTGCATGTCAACTCCCAGACCGCCGGGGCTGAATGCCATGTACCCTTCGGCGGCATGAAGCAATCCAGCTGCGGCACCCGTGAACAGGGTAATGCGGCCATAGAGTTTTATACGCAGCTAAAAACCGTGTACCTCGACCTACCAGCCTAGGGGTCAGGGGACAAGTCCCCTTGGGGTCATTGACCCTAGGGTCTTGACCCTGGCGAAGCAATCTTGTAATTGTTTATGCGTAAATGCTTATAAGGTGCTCCTCAACTTCCGGGTAGAGCGTGTCAATTTCGGTTTGGATGGTGATGGTGGCAGATAGTGCGCTTGCCATACGGCAGTAGTGTTTAATATCGTCTAAGGATAGAGAGCGGCGCTTGCGGTCTTTAAGCCATTTGGATAAGACCTGATAGCCGCCGACCTGGTACTCCCACAGCGCAGGTTCTACTCCCTCGAAATACTGCTCTTTGTTGATGTAAACCCGGTTATCCTCATAGATGGGTTTCTCTACCTTGTTATCGCCGGAACCCTGGAACTTAGCAATAGGTGATTCGAGGTCGGGCGATTTTAATAGGTGTAGATCAACTAGGCGTTTGCCTGATTTCCCCATTTCAATAAACAATTTATAACTGTTGGTAAAGGGTACCCTGGGGAAATCGGTTTTTAGGAATTCAGCGTATTTAGTGCGGTAGGTGTTTGCATATAACACAGCGTAGATATAGTAGAAAATCTCCTCAGGGGTGGGTGATTTTTTGTAGGCGGTGGTGAGAGTGTTAACCAACGCAGGGTTTATATTGGGTGTTTTGTGCTGATGCTCAGCTAACTGGCTGAATAAATGTTTTTTATCCGTATCGGGGTATAAGTAGAGTGGGAAGAGAAATCCATTATTGGAAGTTTTTGGAGACATAACAATAACTTCGGAAATATTTTGTGTGACCTGTGCGTGCTTAAAAGTTTCACCTTTTGTAAGCCTAGATGTAATTAACCCCAAATTATCTCCTGCCAGCATGTGCTGCATTATCCTTTTAACGGTTCGCCAAACAACTGAATCATGATAGAAAATCCATCGGGTATCAAATGGGCGATAGAGAACAGGCACAATAAGGTCTTCCATTTCAGCATTTGACATGTCTTGCAGCATATTCCAGGCTTTTCTGATTGACCAGCCCTTCTTTTTATTTATGCTAAAACCCTGATGCAATATATCGTCTGAATCTTTACTGTTTTTAAATAGGCGAATACGATTTAAGAGTTTATTCTTATTTAAATCGATTACGAACTTATCCCTGGCGGTGGTCATGCCAACCCCATTTACCGGGAAAACATCGGTTATTTTCATGTATTGATTGTAGGTACCCTCTAACGCCTCATCCCGTTGTATAAAGAAATAAAACTCCGACTTAGGCTGTATTTCCTGCCATTTTATCGTCTTTATATCATTCTGCTCAAGATAATTATACTTATCATCTCTTTGTCCCCATACATCCGCATGATATGTTTTACATGTTTTATGATTGGGTAGGTCGGCCTTTAGGCCGACATTATGGGGCGGGCTAAAGCCCACCCTACCCGGTGATTTAATAAGCAAGGCGATTGCAACCCCTTGTTGTATATCAAATACATTTTCGTCTTTTCCGCCATCGGGGCATTTTTCTTTTTTCTTGCTATTACCGTGCAAGTCCAACAAATAAATCTCATCGAAGCTCTGCATCAGGGATTGCCGCATACCTCTGAAAGTCACATTATCTAAATACCCATGGTTGGTAATTAAGCCCAATACCCCTTCGCCCGCCTGATCAATCTTCCACTGCGCAAAGCGGATAAATTTCACATAATCATCCTGTAACCACTTGGGATTTTTCTCATTCAAGGGCTTACCGTCAACTTGATAGTAATCTCTTATAACCGTGCTTATCCAGTCGCCGGTATTAGCCGAATGCCCCGAATAGGGCGGGTTGCCCAATATCACCAGTATCGGGGTATCCTTCTTCACCTTCCCCGCTAAGTGCGATTCCTCAGAGAGCGAGGCCATACCCGGTATATCGGTCTGCTTTAACTCCTCCATCTCCAGCGTATTGGTTAAATATAATTTAAAGCGGTCATCTGCTTTAAGCGCACACCCCAGCTCTTCCAATAGAAAAGCCATTTTCAGATGTCCCACCGCATAGGGGGCCATCATCAGCTCAAAGGCGTAAAAGTTCTCTAATATATGGCTTTTTATAAAACTTTCCCTGGCTCCCTCGCCATATTTTTCAGTAAACTCATCCAGCGCAAGTTTTATGGCCTCGGCGATAAAGGTCATAGTTCCCGCCGCCGGATCCAGCACCCGTACTGAATCAGAGGCAAAGCCGTCGGTCTTGCCAAAGTATTCTTTTAATATAATGTTGAGTGAGCGCACGATATAGGAGACCACCGGCTCCGGGGTATAATACACCCCCCGCCGCTCACGGGTCTTGGGGTCGTACGCCGTCAGAAAGGTTTCATAAAAATGTATAATGGGGTCTTTGCCCCTGCCTTCGTGATAGTATTTATGCAGAATTTGATTTACGTCGGCTACCGCCAGAATTTCAGCGATATCATCAATCGGCCACTCCATCTGCTGCGATATATCGGCCGATGAGATAAAGCGGAAGATATCACGTAAGATACCGATGGTGCGCGGGATATAATCAAACGCCTGCCGCCTGGTAAACTCACCCTTGGCCCGGGTGCTGGCGGCAAACAGGCCATAAGTTACGGTCTGGGCATACAGGTCGGCAAAGTCCGCTTTGGTTAAGCCGAATATCAAATGCTTATGAAAGGCCTCATAAAAGCCTATAATGGGTTTTGCGCCCTTTCTCCCCTCCTCTTTCAGCTCTTCGGCGATAATTTCGTCTCGTAAGAACCTGGTCTTTTTAGCCAACTCCAGCGCCAGTGATTTCGCTGAATAAGTCCGAGGTCGGCAAAAGGAGAAAAACTTCTCCAGCAGGGAAGAGAATTCAGCCGCATTTTTCACTGTGGGAACCTGGCCCAACTGCATGGTAAACGGCCTGCCGATACTCACTGCGTCGATCAGATTTCCATCCCTATAGAGCCTGAATTCAAAGAAATTAGTAAGAATGAGGTTGTGGAAGGTATTAAGGTAACGCTCAAGTTGCGGGCTGGTCTGTATCTGGTCTAAGTGTTCGGTGGTAGGGGTTTTGGCTTCGATATAACCGGTGATATGCAGCTTGCCGTCCCACACCCTTAAATCGGGATTACCGGCTTCAGTCTTTTTGGGTTGGGAGGTGATTTGTATTTTACTGTAGCCTAAAATCCCGGCACAGTCTCCAAACAAATCCGCCAAGGCGCTGTAGTAACTTTCCTCTCTGGCATCCCCACGCTGCGTTATTGCATAACATTTTTTAAAATAAGACTTAATCTGCGATTCTATCATGTTGATATATTTTAACATGATACCATTCTTTTTCAACTAAAATATGTTCGCTGTCAGTGTTGTCCGGTTAGATAATTGCACAGATCAAAATACAAAGTGAATCCCGCGACTGTTGTAATACCAAGTTGCATTCAAAATGATACTAATTTCTCACTCGGGTAGGTCAACCTTTAGGCCGACCAAAGAGCGGAGAGCTAAAGCCCGAGAGCTAAAGCCCGAGAGCTAAAGCCCTCCCTACCCATTTAGTATATGTTCGATTGCAACTTGGTATAAAAACAGCCTTGACAACTTGTACGATTTCTATAATCAAATGATATTCTGGCCACTTGCAAAAACTTGGAGCGGACACTACTGTGCTGAAGGATGTTTTTGGAAAATAATATGATTAGAGTGGGGTGGAAAGGGGTTTTTGCCTTATAAATACCTTATTTTATTATAGCATCCCATTCGCCATAAATAGCTTTATCAAATTGCTCAATCCCATCAATAAAGTCATCGTTATCCACGAACAAGTAGGTGGTTTTTCGATCCAGCTCCTGATAGCCATACCTCCCCCCTGGAAGCGGGATGATGCGGCCGGGATTAATCCTTTTTATTTTGTGAATAGGATCGTCTATTTTTATACCCCGGAAAATCACCTTAAAATTCGATTCATATTTAATGGAGTATATACGCCCTTTATTAAGTGCAAAGCGTACCCCAAGTTTGTCATAATAAGCATATTTCATCGAGCCTACAGGAAAGTATTTTTCTAAAACCACCACCTTGCCGGGCTTGCCATATACTTGCTCAAGCTCATCTTGGGTATCCCCGATTTTTATTTTCAAGGTACTGGTATTTAACAATTCTTTTCGTAGTTTTTCAACATAGGGACCTATTTTCTTCTGGTATTTTATCCGCTTGTGTATTTGAGAGAGTTCATCTAATGCCTTATCATAACTGGTCACTTTAACGTACAGGTCGTCTGTCGAATCACCTTGTTGGATATAATTCTTAGCGCTGTCAAACAGCACCTTATAGACCTTGTCTTCCTCGGCCACTCTCATTTTTTGGGAGATTTTCGGGGGGACAGCATCAGCTTTTTTAGTGGTAACCGTATCTACGCCGGTTCTACTATCAGCCACTTGCAAGGCAGGGGACTCCGACCGCATTAGAAAAACGCATATCAATATTACGTTTATTGTCAGAAATATATACAAACCCAGCGCAAAGATGCGTGGGCTGGTAACGTTATTTTGAATATTATCCATAATGGACTACCACTTTTAATTAGAAACCGTTCAACTGTTTACGACCCCATATCCGGGTTCCATGATCCTAAATATATCCTTCGTGGTGAATATATTTTTTAGCTTATCTTCCTGATCTATTATAACAACATGACTGATTTCCATAACTTTTACATCTTCAAGCGCTTTTTTGAAGGCTGCCTGGTCTTTTATCTCTTTTTGCCGAAAGGTAACTACGGCTTCGGTCATTATTTTAGC
>JAJRUU010000159.1 GCA_024277605.1 bacterium | reverse complement strand
GGGAGTATTGGGGCACTTATCCTTGTCATCAGTGACTCCGTCGCCGTCTGAATCAAGCGGGCAGCCGTCGGCGTCAACTTTTACTCCTCTGGGAGTATTGGGGCACTTATCCTTGTCATCAGTGACTCCGTCGCCGTCTGAGTCAAGTGGGCAGCCATCGGCGTCAACTTTTACTCCTCTGGGAGTATCGGGGCACTTATCCTTGTCATCAGTGACTCCGTCGCCGTCTGAATCAAGTGGGCAGCCATCGGCATCCACTATAACGCCTGGGGGGGTATTTGGACAGTTGTCTTTTTTGTCAGAAACCCCATCCTTATCACTATCTATTTCAACAACCTTCTTTTCGCCAAGTAAGAAACTAAGGCCAAAAGTATATTCCAGGTTATTATCTTTTTCATAAGCAGCGAAAAGATGCCGCACATCGCCGCGCAGGCTGACATCATCAGATAGGAAGTATTTGAGCCCGCCCCCGTAACCGAGAACAAGCTGGGTGTCATCTTCGACTCCAGAGGGATAATCGACAACAACACCTCCAAGGCCAATAGCAAGGAAGGGCACAAGATCTTTTTCGGCCATAAAATGATACAATCCTTCCAGCCTGTATCCTATAGCGGAAGCAGCGATGCCCGTTTCATATAACGCTGTGTCGGTATATTCCACTACGGCCTCTACCGCTGTAGATTTTGAAGTGGTATAACCCAGTCTGGCTCCGAATACAAGCCCATCATCTAAGTTAAACCCACCATCAAAGTGATACCCGCCGACGAAAGGAGAAAGGTATATTGCTTTTTCTTTGACTTCAGCATTTCCTGGCGACACAAAGGCCAGCAATAAGCACACAATAAAAAGTGAATTAATTTTTTTCATAATCTTTTTCTCCGTATTAGGTATGAAGGCAATGTCTGATTTCAGATATCTAGATTACCAGTTTGTGAATATAGAACACGGAACAACACCACATTTAAAAATATGTTAGTGTTTGTTATTACAAACAAATATGTCATATAAAGTAACTATTTTTTCATATTAGCATTAATCGAATAAGTGCGTCAAGCGTATCACTGCTGTTTTTGTGTTTTGATTCAGCGCAAAGTGGATGACTTTATGAATAGATCAGGGTAAAGGCTGTTTCATAATTAATCCGGGCTTGGGCTCATTGACCCCCCTCAGAGCTTGCTCGATTAATGTAAAGGCTTTTTTGCTGAATAATAATCCCACGTGCCCCACTCCCCTCACCAACTGGTTGGACGCTCCCGGCAAGGATAGCATGGGGCTTTCCTGCTGGATCACCAGCTCGTCAAAATCAGAATAAATTGAGCAAACCTTTATCCCCTGCAAGCGGTGGTCATGTTGAGCAAGCTCATTAAGCAGTGGGCTTTTTGGGCGCATCTGGCGGCCGCAGCGCCAGACAGCAAACGACCACAGCATACTGCCTGCATGCGGGGTGCCCAGGGTGATAAGATTAGATATCCGCTGCCAGCCGCCCAATATATTAATATAATAACGACTGACCAAGCCCCCCATGCTGTGGGCAACTATATCCACTTTAATTGTGGGATCACCGATTACCTCAGCTATAAAAGCCTCAAGCTGCTTAGCAAAACAGGCTATATCCCGCCAGGGCGGGGAATAAGAAAATATATATACCTGATGCCGCCCGGCTCGCTTAAGCCTTTGTTTAATCAACCACATCACCCCACCGCGCAGCATATAGCCATGCACCAATATTATGGGACGTTGATCGGGAAGCGGCTGACGATGTGTCTCCTTAAGCAAGAACTTTTGGATGGGCCAGAATAGGTAATCCAGTATTAGCATGCCCAGGTGGATTATGAGGTAGAAATACTCGATGAAGAAATAGAGCAGCGGTTTTAATCCGGTATGGCAGATACTCTGTTCGTTAGATTGGTTCAAAAATTCAGGGCGGTTGCTGCGCTCGAACCAGCGCAAGGCGTAGGCCAGCAAAATATAAAAAAATGAACCCAGGAAAAATATTTTGGAAACCCAGCACATGCTTATAGTTTAGTCGTTGATATGTTTTGTGGTTAGTCGCCTCTAGCTTGACTTTGTCTAAATCATGAGCCTATAATATAGTGATTGTATCCGCTTTTCAATGTAATAATTGATAATCTCCACGTTGCACGTTCTTTTTCCCAGCTGCACCATATATGGTATGAAACTTGCGCATGGTATTCGTGCAGGCAGACTCCCAGTAAATCTCTCTAACCGGTTGCCTTGATGATGGAATTAAATCATAAAATCAATGGATCAAGAAAGTTGAGACGGCGCTCATTTTTCATGTTTGTCTTAATGGTTTCAGTGGCCGCATTTCTGCTGAGACGCCAGATAGAGGACTTGTGTCCGTTTTGATAAAGTATGTCAAGCTGCTGGGGGTTAATGTTGCCTTGCTTTTTGATGCGTTACCTATACAGGGATTTATGGATGTTATAAGCCTTAAGGCTGGTGCGCTCAAAAATAGCATTTACTTGTGGAGTCAAGCAGCATATGGGTCGAATATTGACAATAGTTGGTGGCTGTTCAGCCGCTGGTTGAGCTTAGCGGTTATCCTGGGGGTTTTGGCGCCCTTTGGAGTTTTGATTCTGCTGCTCATCAAAGGCGGTCTGAATAATTATTTAAAGAAAAACACAGTTAGCAATAAATTTATAGCGGATGCGGTTAAATCTATAGCTAAGAAAGTAAATAAGCTTTACCGCCGGAGCCTGTTAAGAGACTGGGGGCGGGCATGCTTGATGGTCTTGACGGTGGGGGTGATTTTGTTTTTCCTACAGGTGTTATTGGCTAACCTGTGGTACTGGAATGAAGGAGTTGGCGCAAGCAGCCTGAGCCTGTTTATGCTTTATGCCTACTGGGTGTATTATGATCAGCTCTTCGGACATAATGCTACCAGGCGGGGGTTGTTAAGCCGCATAGATGGGCATTTGAAGTTAAAACAAGGTTTAGTAACCATTATGGAGACCAAAAACTTCGGTATTTCCCCGAGATTTTATAAGCTGGCGTTAAGCGAGGTTATCTACAAAATTAAACCGGCTAATTTAAGCAAGCTCTTGCCCCAACGCTTACCGCAATTTAATAAACGTAATCTTATAATTCCCTTACTGCTGATAATCGGTTTATCAAGTGGGTTATCGGCACTATATTCCAAGTTGAACACCATCCGTTTTTTCTCCAGCATAAAAGAGAAGGCAATATACTATCTTCCGTTTGAAGCTGAACCGGAAAGTATAGAAACTGTATTAAAGGAAGAAGCCGATAGCCTGCGTATACTAACCGATGAATTACGAAACAGCCAGACCACTCAACAAGGAGTTGTGGAAGACCTGGATAGGCTGGTTGTCGAATTAGCCTATCTTGCGGGAAACCCGCTGGATGCTGATGAGGAGGCCTTAAGTGTTGCCAGCGGTCAACGGACTGGTTCTCCACGGTTATCTGATATAGATCCCCCGAACCCGTCTCTTGCGCCTAAAGACATCGCTTGGTATAAGAAACTGCTGAAGGGGCTTAAAGGCGAGCTGCAAAAGGAGGAGGAAAAGGAGTTAGACACCGCTGAATCTGCTTCGGAGATGTTGGCTGCTACTTCACCTGATTGGCCGGAGGGGAAACCGACTGCTGATAATACGGTCACCATTCCAATTAATCCCAAAGCTGAACAGTATCAAGCCGCCTCAGCCGAACTGAAAAAAGTGGCTGAACAATTGCTGGCATTGAAGTTGGATATAGACGAGAACATAAAGAAAGCTGGCGATAAAGGATTAACCCCGGAAGAAGGATTACCCGAAACATACCCCGCGGATGATTATCTGGCTGAAACGCTGGGGGC
>JAJRUU010000158.1 GCA_024277605.1 bacterium | reverse complement strand
TTTTTTTTGCTGCAACAGAATCAGGCCTATTTTGTTATAGCTGGTGGCTATGCTTTTTGTATCATTTTGCATTCTCCAGAGACCTAATCCCTTTCGATAGTGTTTAAGAGCATTAGCATAGAGCTTCTTGGCGAAATAGATGTCACCGAGATTGTTGTAAATATTAGCGATTGGCGTTTGGTCACCCTGCTTTTGTAAAAGCTTTAGAGCTTTCTGGAAAAAAGATATGGCGCCGTCATACTCCTTTTTCTGCTGGTATACTATGCCGATTTGATTATATATAGAAATCATTTCAGCGTTATCATTGGATTCCCCCACCAAATCAAGTTTCTTGCGACAGTATTTAAGCGCCAGGTCGGACTGGGAGCTGTTTGTATAAATAGTAATGATTTTGTCATAAACGTTTTTTAATTCCAACCTGTTTTGGGACTTCTCCAGGAGAGCTTCATATTTCTGGTATAAAGCTGGTATCTTCTCCCATTGATTGTCTAGTTCGTAGGCCTTAATCAGCAGGCTTACTGCCTGTGTGTATTGTGGATCTAAGTCTATGGTTTTTTGACACAGGGCGACAGCTTCTTCTATGTCGCCATCCATAAGCAGTAAGCTGGCCTTGGTATGATTTTCATAAGCCAAAAGGCTGCTGGTTTCCTTGGCCCTCAGTTTTTCCTGCTGCTGCGGGGTAAGCTGGATCTGCATTTTCTCCAGTAGATTTGATATAATCTGATCTTGCCAATCGAGGATTTTATTCAGCGGGCCAGAGGTATCAAAGCTTGCTAAAACTTTGCCCACATGTACATCCAGTAAAAAAGTGGTTATCTTTAGTTCATTCTTTTGCTGGTAATTACCATAAATTATAAACTGGGTTCTGAGTTTTTTGCCGATGGTTTTAGCTTCTTGCTGATCATCAGTAGCTAAGCTGTTAACTATTTGGTCGTACATCATAGTTTCCAGCTTGAAACGATTAATTGGCCTGAATTTTGTGTGACGGGCTAATTTGTTGGCAAGGTATAGAGCGAGCCCTTCTCCCAGCCAGTTCAGCTCAGGGGCGGCGGTGAGATTTTTATAAGGCAGAACAGCAATCTTACGCACAGATGAGGCATAGACAATACTCGTCCATCCAAGACAATTTAGGCTAATATATATTACAATTGTCAACTTGGCGAGTTTAATTTTCATTCGGTGAGATTTTTTATCTATTCTGTGTATTTTATAGTAGGAATCAGCGTTGTCCGGTTAGGTTTTTGCGCACTGTAAAAGTCAATAATTGCAGTAAGTTTCTAACACAAGATTCCTTGTTTTTCCTCTCCCTTTGGGGAGAGGATCAAGGTGAGGGGGAAAGGGTCTATGTATCAAAAGCCCCCCTCGTCCTAACCTTCTCCCCCAAATGGAGAAGGAACCATCTACCCATCAATATAAAATGGACGCTGTACTATTTGCTTAAACTGTTCGAAAATCCCTTTAACTTGTTGGCACGTTGCATCCAGCGAGCCATTATTATCAATCACAAAGTCAGCGTATTTTATTTTTTCCGGCAGGGGAAGTTGAGCGGCGATTCGGGATCTTGCCTGGGCCTCAGTGAGGCTTTTCTTTAGCAGTCTCTGTATTTGGTTTTCTTCAGTAGCATCTACTACGATCACTTTATCCATTTGTTTATAATGCCCCACCTCAATCAACAGCGGCACATCCGCTATTATGATAGCCTTGTTATCTTGTGCCACAATTCCAGCGATGCGTTTTTTCTCCTAGGCTAACACCAGCGGATGAACACTTTCATTTAACTTATTCAACAATGCCTTATCTGCAAAAACCAGCTCAGCTAGTCTCGCTCTATCTACATCTTGACTACTATCAAGTATATGCTCTCCAAAACACTCCACTATTCTGTGCCAGCCGGGTTGCCCCTTTTTCATTACCTGGCGCGCCAGTACATCGGCATCAATCACGTACGCTCCCAGGCGCAAAAATTCCTGCGCCACTATTGTCTTTCCGCTGGCAATTCCACCTGTTAATCCAACCAATAGCATCCCTGTCTCCTTCTGTACAGGACTACGCATCCGCTCATTGCTGCTTTTATATAAGAGCCTATTTCTGCCCTTTGCCCTGTAGGTTCAGGATGTTGGAGTCATAGCTGTAGATATATTTAGCCCGCTCTCCATGGGCGCTGAGCGCCAATTCTATCAATCGGTCAATTAGTTGGCCAAAATCTATCCCCAGCGGCTCCCACAGGTAAAAAGAAACCGAGCCGGGCATGGTGTTTATTTAATTTATATAGGGAGTTTTTCCTTTATCCAGCAGAAAATCAATGCGGGCAATTCCCTGACAATCCAGTAAGCTGAATGTGGTTTTAGCTAATTCTTGGATTTGTGTGGTCAACTCATCCGATATAGGGGCGGGTAATTTGCGGGATGAGCCGGCCATACCTTGCTTACTCCACTTGCTCAAATATTTTTCCTCATAGCTTAAGAATTCTTGCCAGGATAAGGGCTGCTCGCAGAGGGATGCCTGCAAATCAGCTTGATTGCCCATCACCGAGCAGTTTATCTCCATGAAATCGGTCAACCCCTGCTCTACAATAATGCGCCGGTCATAATGTCCGGCCACATCGATAGCGAATTTCAGCCCATCCTGATCCTTGGCGTGACTGATGCCGATGCTGGAACCTAAGTTGGCCGGTTTTATTATAAGTGGATATGCTAGGTTTTTCTCAATCCGCTCTATTACCAGTTGGTGATTATCCTCCCATTCATGCTGATTAAGCCCTATATAATTAACGATCGGTAAACCGCCGTCTTTTAAAATAGCCTTCATCATGATTTTATCCATACCCACCGCTGAGCCCAATACCGCCGCTACCACATAAGGCAGCCCCAGCATCTCTAACAGTCCCTGTAGACAACCATCTTCGCCATAAGTGCCGTGCATAGCCGGAAATATAACATCTATTTTTTGATGTCGGGGGCGACTGAACAGCCCCTTGCGTTGGGATGTGTAGGTTAGCTGATTGCCCTTTGCATCCGGTTGCAGAAATACTTTGTCCGACTTAGCCAGCAATCCTGCAATGTCCTTATATTCCTGCACGTCGAGCAGCGCCACACCAGTATACCATTCGCCTGATTTACTGATATAAATCGGCAACACTTCGTATTTAGCCTTATCTATGTTTTCCATAATCTGCTGAGCGGTAACAATGGACACCTCATGCTCCACCGACCGCCCCCCAAATATAACCCCGACTATTGTTTTCGGCACTACTTAATCCTTAGGTTGAAGTGAAGAAAAGAACTGGACCCCGCCTGTCACTCATTATAATTATCCGGCAGGTCGTTTTCAAATAATACTACATCGCCGGAGCGGACTACTTTATGTAAGTAAATGGTGGCTTCGTTTAACGAAGCTACTATAGTCAGGTTTTTATCCGGGAAGCCAGCTTCTTTCAGCCCATCGGCAATGGGTTTGGTGCGTTTAGGGCCTACCAGAATTACTATATCACATGCCTTAGCCGCAGCTTGTCCAAATTGCTTGTTCTGCTCATATTCCTGTGCGCCCAGCTCCACCATGCCGGGGGTGATCAGAATCTTTTTGCCGCCCTGCATATCCTGTAATACCTGCAACGCCTCTTGCGCTCCCTTGGGGTTGGAGTTATAGGCATCATCGATTATAGTTACCCCACCGCTGCCTTTAATTAGTTGCAGCCGATGGGGTACGGGTTCTACTTCGGCTAACGCCTCGGCAATCTGGGAGAGTTCCAGCCCGGACTCTAAGGCCACCGTAGCCGCCGCCAGTATATTATATACATTGTGTCTGCCCAACAGACAGGTAGTAAATTTTATCTCTTCAGCTTGTTTTGTGCGGGCGGTGAAGCTGATGCCTTGGTTAGTACACCTAATGTCTTCAGCTAATAGATGCAGTTTGTCATCCGGCTGCATACCATAGAGCAGGCAGGGGATTTTAATCTTATCAGCCAGTTTGCGGCAATGCGGATCGTCATAGTTTAAAACCGCAAGGCCCTTGGTCCCGAGCCCCGGTATTAATTCGGACTTGGTGCGGACGACATTGGCCTGGCTGCCGAAGGTTTCTAAGTGTTGCGGGCCGATGGAGGTGATCACCCCGATATGGGGGTGTACCAGGCGGCATAATTCACTTATATCTCCTCGCTTGCGGGCGCCCATTTCCACAATGAAATATTTGTGCCCGCGGGTTAACTCACCCCGGATGACCTTGCATATTCCCATGGGAGTATTATAGCTTTCCGGGGTCATCAGGGTTGGATAGTGGTGGGCCAGGATGTTGTTCAGGATATATTTAGTGCTGGTTTTACCGTAGCTGCCGGTAATGGCGATTATGGTTAACTGTGATTGCCGCCAGATACTCAATACATGTTCCGCCTGGGTAGCATCTATACGTTTTATAAGTTTTCTCAACTGGTTTTCGTCTTTTATGGTCTTGCTGAAATAAACATAGCCCGGAGTCTTTTCATAATTGATGATAATTTGTCTGTTTAGTAACTTTTTAACCAGGCCCTCAGCGTGAAAAGCATTTTTATCGACCAGCCTTATGCTTGATAACTGCTTAAGTTTCCGCTGGGCTAATTTGAAGTAGACCCGGTTAATTATATTTTCAAGCGGGGTGGAAAGCATGCCGACTATTAATATGTTAAAAGGGGTGATGAGCGCCAGCACAATCAGGCTGAAAAAAGACAGGAATCCGGCTTGCAGTTCATTTGCCAGTAAATAAGGGGTGGGGGGATATGGTTTAAACCACACAGTTAAGAAAGCGATAATCTGACAGCCCAATACAAGTCCGAAAATGACAAGCAATCTGCTGACTCGGGGGGTAAATACCAGTCCCTTTTTAAATTGCGGCAGTTTCCGCTTAAATATTAAATAAGTATATCCACATATCCATAAAATAAAAAATAAGTAAAATCCCAATGGTTGGGCGTGGTAGAAGCCGACCCAGGCGGCTGGAGCCAGCAATACAGATACAATTAACTCTCGTCGGCTTACCAGTTTGTCCCGGTGGGTAACCGCCCACATGAAATATTTTGTATTTTGGTAGCCTTCCAATTGCAGGATATGCAACATGGATCTGGCTTTAGCATAAACCACTATCAGCCAGGGAACGATAGCGATACAGATAATAACTCTAATAAGCATGGGGGATGGATTCAGCATGCAGGCTGACTCTCCAGGAAACGGGTGACCAGTTTACAAAATTGGGGGAATTTATCCAAATATGAGTAGTGACCGGCTTCTTTTAAGACGACCAGTTTGGCGTCCGGCAGCAGTTTCTGCATTATTTTGGCTTGATAGACGGGGGTGGCGGTATCCTTTTCTCCCCAGATGAGCAAAGTGGTATGGGGTATATCAGCCAGAAGCGGCTTTAGATCCTCATTGACGACCCTGACCAATACTGAACGCAGACAACCGGCCTTTTGATAATCGGCCGAACCCAGGAACCGGTATACCGTTTTGATTAACTGCTCGGATTTTGAGCCGAATATTTAACGCTTGAAGAGCCACTTAGCCGATTTGGCGATTCCCACTTTTGTATAATAGCCTAATCCGCGTCGTGGTTTTATCCCGGCGCTGTCTACCAGGATTAATTTGTTAACCAGATGAGGGAAGTAAAAACAAAGGTTAATCGCTACCCGACCCCCAAAAGAATGACCGATCAGGTGAGCGGACTTGATTTCCAGGTTGGAGCAAAATTGGGCGACCAGGTGTGCGTAATCATACGTTCCCCAGGCTGACGACGGGGGAGTGCTGCGGCCAAAACCGGGAAGATCCAAGGCATAGACCCGATAGCTTGCAGTCAGATGGTTAAATACCGGACGCAAACTGTTAACATTGCCTCCCCAACCGTGCAAGAGTAGTATTGGCGGCCCCTGACCATATACCTCGTAATAGAGTTTTAACCCTTGTGTGTTTTCAAACATATAAGTGTATCTATCTAACCCGAAAAATTCGGGTCTTGTTATGCGCAAATCGAGATTTAGTTGAAAATTATAAATTTATCAGCTTCCTGTCCCTGCCCCCTTGGGCAAATAAAGTTTTATTGGACGTTGGCTCATAAACCTTATCTCGCAAGGGATGTCTTGCAAACCCAGTCTGAATTTATGAATAAGTCGGGTAGAATTGGTTTAACTTACAGCTCGATCTTTTGGGCGAATTTTATGAAGTAATCTACTCCTGAAACCAGTGTAAGAATCAGCGCCAGCCACAGTACAACCATATCCCAAGGCGGTATATTCAGGATAAGCATGACGATAGCGATAGCCTGTACGGTGGTTTTGTACTTGCCCAGTGAGCCGGCGGCAATAATCTCTGCCTGAGAAGCGGCCACCGCCCGTAAACCGGTAATTGCCAATTCCCGCCCGATAATAATCACCACTATCCAGGCCGGTACCTTACTCGTTCCCACCAGTGAGATAAGGGCGGCGCACACTAATAACTTATCAGCCACCGGGTCCAGTAATTTGCCCAGGGTGGTTATCTGGTTAGTAGTGCGGGCAATGTAGCCGTCCAGCCAGTCGGTAAGCATAGCCAGGCCAAAGACAGTGGCCGCCAGCAAGCTGCTATATTTGGTAATGATTAACGCTACCAATAAGGGTACCAGGAATATCCTGAATAGCGATAATTTATTGGGTAAATTGAGAGGTTTAATCATTATATGCGAATAATCACCTTGAGTGCCTGTTTACCAGCGGCTGTCTGGAAGGCATCTTGAGCATGATCCAGACTGAATGTATGACTGATAATGCTCTTATCGCCGGGGCAAAAGGGCCGCAGCGGGATTCAAATATGGTACGTCAGTAAAATATGATTAGATTGAACAACAATGGATGATAGCAAATTTGAAGGAAAAAGAAAAGGGGGGGGGGGACTTGTCCCCTTAAGCCCGAAAAATTCGGGCAGGCACAGCCTGTTTCTTCAGGACGTTGGATTATAAACCTTATCTCGCAAGGGATGTCTTGCAAACCCAGCCTGAATTTATGAATAGGTCGGGTAAGGGACATTGCCCCTGGTGAACATTGTCCTCATCTTCCGTGGGATACAAATTATTATGTCCAACCGTAAGCCTGAGGCTTAAACAGCATTTGACATTCCAACTTGAAAGCTTTACACTATAAAGGCTTCATGTTGGAGTTAACTAACGCTATTATAAGTGATTCTCCATGCTGTAGAACGATTTACTCAAGAGGCGATTTTGAAAGTTTTTGGCCTATAGGGTATCTTGAAAAATTAGAATTTTCGTTCAAGATCAAGGCAGCCACATAAATAGGTGTCACACACATAAATAGATGTCACACATAAATAGGTGTCAGGTCTTGACATGCAGTATTAGCTTCTCTATTTTCTCCAACTCCTGCCTTGTTTTTTTATCTTTTTTGGCTTTTTCCGGCATTCGTACAGCGATTCTGGTCACGCTGGAATAATGTTTATTACCGTAATATTCAGCTATTTCGCTATTCCTCAAGCGGGTTAAGCGCTTGGCAAAATAAATTCCCACCTGCTGATACCAATTTCTCTTATTGCCGGTATGCAGCAGATCGGGAGCGATGTCGTAAAAGTCCGCGACCACTTGATCTATTCTGGCCAATGTAAGCTCCGCCCTGCATCTTTTCAGGGCCGGTATCTCCTCATCCTGCGCCATTCCTTCTATGCGAAGCTTAATCATCTCTATAAAAGAGGGACTGCCTAATATCGTCCCCAAATAGGCTTCTTTTAAAGGGGAGGGTTGCCCAATGCCTTCATTGACAAACTGTTTATATGCCCAAGCAGCCTGCCCCATGGTCTGGGAGCATTGCAGCAATATCTGGTTAACCTTTAACCATTCCTCCGCCTGTCTTGGTTTAACATAAGCCGCATAACTACTCCAGGGATAATCCTCCGGCTTTTTCACTATGCCCGCCCGCACTGGATTTAAATGGATGTAACGGGAAAGCTCCATTAAATAGCTATCCTCATCTACCAGAATGGCCTTGTAGCGTCCCTGAAACAAATGCCCCGACCGCCGGTGGCGGGCATTGAAACCATTGGTATAGCTGACGAGAATCTTTTGCATGACCTGCGATAAACTACCCAACGGAGTCTCCAGCAACAGATGAAAGTGATTATCCATCAACACATAAGCATAAACAATAACTTGGAACTTCAAGGCGGTATCGCCGATAATCTTTAAAAAGCGGGTCTTATCTTCCTCATCCCGATAGATGGTTTGCCGCTCATTACCCCGGCTGGTAATATGATATACCGCCCCAGGGTACTCAATTCTAAGTGGTCTCCCCATAGCAACATTCCTCCTGGTTATATGTGTAATCAGGAGAAATACTACCAAAGACAATGTTGCATGTCAAGACCTGACACCTTTATTACCCCAGCGGGATTCAAATATGGTACGTCAGTAAAATATGATCAGGTTGAACAACAATGGATGATAGCAAATTTGAAGGAAAAAGAAAAGGGGGGGGGACTTGTCCCCTGGTGAACATTGTCCTCATCTTCCGTGGGCTGCAAATTATTATGTCCAACCGTAAGCCTGAGGCTTAAACAGCATTTGACATTCCAACTTGAAAGCCTTACACTGTAAAGGCTTCATGTTGGAGTTAACTAACGCTATTATAAGTGATTTTCCATGCTGTAGAACGATTTGCTCAAGCGGCGATATTAAAAGTTTTTGGCCTATAGGGTATCTTGAAAAATTAGAATTTTCGTTCAAGATCAAGGCAGCCACATGTGGCCATGCGAAAAATTTAACCGCAGGTATATAGTTGATATTCCGAGGATTAAATTTTGAGCATAACGCAGAGCTTGGGCGAAAAGGCAAT
>JAJRUU010000015.1 GCA_024277605.1 bacterium | reverse complement strand
GGACTCTCTAACGACCGTGACGGCGGGGGGTATTACCTGATTACCCGCAAGCGGGAGGGCCTGGAAAGCGCGCACAAGTACAAGAGTCAGGCGCTATCCATGCTGAAAACCGCGGCGGTGCTCCAGGGCATCACTATGCAGAAAATGCTGGGGCAGTTGGAACTCCAGTTCGGGGAGGATAATTAACATGGAAGACGGCAACTTAGAGGGAAAACGGTTTAGCCGTGACAGCGCCCCACCCGGAGATTTTGTACAAGGAATTTACCTGTCCGCTTTGTAATGCTCAACAAGAAATAGCCGACTACCAGGAAGAAATTGAGGAATATATGTGATGAGTAAATTTGACCCCGAAATCAGATGTATCATGATGCACGCCAGCATAGCGAAAACAACTTGCTACAAGCGGCAGCAGTCAAACCTGGCGGCCTTTAAGGAACCGCACCCTGAGTGCACCGATTGCCCCAAGGGGAAGTTGGTGCGGGATGAGATTGTGCGGATTACCCGCGAGGGCAAGATTAATATCCAGCGGGAGACCGCTGATTATTATGCCAAAAAAATTATAGGGGTGGTTAGCCCCACAGAAAAAAAACCGCCCACAGAGGAAACCCCGGTCAAGCAAAAAACCCCAGTTTGCCAAAAAGAGCAAGTGCAAGCAGGGGAGATTGCTCCCTTGCTGACTACCGCCGAGGTGTTGACGCAGGCCGGGATTACCAAGCCCCAATTGGCAATCCTCATCAGCAAAAAGGATGTCCCCGGCCCGGTCAAATTTGTGGGTAACACAAAAAACACCGCCCGCACCGTATATTACCCCAGGGAGACTATGGAACAAGCCAGGGCGATTGTCTCCACCGAGGGGTTAATTGACACCGCCACCATTCTAAAGCGAACCGGCATAAGCTCAAACCAGTTCGGCTATTTGAAAACCAGGAAGCTGGTGTCGGGGCTGGTGAAACATACCGGCAGGCGGGCGGATAAACGGACCTGGTACCGTGAAGAGATAATCGGAGAGATTGAGGCGGCCCTAAAGATAAACAGGAAAGCGCTCCGGCCAGCCCCATCGCAGGTTATCGCTGCCCCACCGCAGGTGGTGGCTCAACTCCAGGCTGATGTAGCCTGGATAAAACAGAAACTAATGCAAGATTTTGAATAGGAGTCCACTGGCGAATAAGGATAAGTAAAAAGCTTATCAGGCGGCCTACTACGAGGCGAACAAGGACAAGAGAGGGGGTTGATATGAAAAACCGAGTTGAGATAGACACTATAAACCAGGCCACCCGCATAGAAGTCATAAATAGAACGAACTATTTTGAACTAAAATTTGAAGACGCTAATGATACCGGAAATGAAGTGCGGATTTATTTGACGACAGCGAACTTGAAAAAGCTTGTTAAACAGTGCCTGGGGGCTTTCAAATGAAATACAGGGTGGCCTGGAAGTCCACAGATAACCCCGAATTCAAAGGGTACGGCCCCTGGTCGGCTGACAAGAATCTGGCAACGGGGGCGGCAATAGAAGCGAATCAGACAAAGCCCAACATAGAACACTGGATCGAAGAATACAGTGGACTGGGATTTGAATTGGGGAAAAAATTATGAAACCAACAATAAAGGGGGTTACTAACCCCCAAAAAGCCCGGATACATATTGCCATAGCTGAGCTTAAGCTCTCTGATGAACAGTACCGGGATATTTTATTTGTGAATTTCAAAGGGGCCACCAGCTGCGCCGGGCTGAGCTATCGCCAGGCCGAGGCCCTGATTGGCATCTTTAAAAGACTGGGCTGGAAACCAAAACGGCCCCGCCGGGAGAAAACCCCCGCTAACGTTACCCGCCTGGCCAGCAAAAGCCAGAAATGGAAAATAGAGGAGTTGGAAGAGCTGCTCGGCTGGGATGCTGACAAAGAGCGGCTAAAAGGGTTTATCCGGCGCATGACCAGGGGGAAGCGGACGCATGTTGTCCAGCTTACCAGCCTGCAGGCCGCCAGGATAATAGAGGGCCTAAAGGGAATTTTAAGCGGCGGCCGCGCCCAGCGGGCACGGGGTCATTGACCCCCTTAAACACAGATAACACAGAGGGGCACAGAGAATGAAAAACAAAAAGGGGTCAGCGACCCCCCCTACCCCAGGGTCAAACAATTTATAGATTTTGCCTTTCAGACGTATAAGCGGAAGTACGGGGAGAAGCTGATCATCACCGCCGCTGATGCCGCCCAGGTGAAGCGTATCCTGGGGTCGCTGGATTTTGAGGCTTGTCAGAAATACTGGAGAATATTCCTGGATTATTCCGGCAACGATTTCATTCTGAGCCAGGCCACCAGGGATATCAAAACATTCTGCGCCCACATCAATCGCATTGTGCAGCTTACTAAACGCAGCACCCCCGCCGGGCGTCTGGGTAAGTATGACCCCAACGCTAACCAGCCCGCTTTAACCGCCGAAGAATTAGCGGCCATACGCCGGGATATGTTCTGAGAAGAATAAACCACAGAGTACACAGAGGAACACGGAGGAGGCACGCTTGAAGGATACACAAGAACTAATCCACATACGAACCGCCGCCCGGCTGTTGGATGTAAGCAAGCGCACAGTTTATCGCCTGGTTGAATCAGGCAGACTAAAAGCATTAAGACCTACTCCCCACACCACCAGAATAATCAAATCCTCGGTGGAAGCCATAATAAACGACCCCTCAAATTTTTAGTATCCCAAACCACTACTGTCCGGTTAATAATCGAATAAATTCAACTGGATACAACCAGATGTTTCAG
>JAJRUU010000014.1 GCA_024277605.1 bacterium | reverse complement strand
TACCAAAAAACTGAAACATCTGGTTGTATCCAGTTGAATTTATTCGATTATTAACCGGACAGTAGTGTTGTCTGGTAAAAAAAGAGATGTTTTAGCTTTTTGTAAGGATGCACAAGATAAAAAACATATTGTTTTAAATACTATCCAAATAGACACAAGTAAGCTAATTGCTAAATTACCAAGTGTTAGAGGAGTTTGGTTTAAAACTGACAGGGGATTAATAACTTCAACTGCTTTTTTCGGCAAGCATATTGAAGATGCTGATGAATTTAAGAAATATGAAAATTCCTCTAACATTACTAGCCTTTCTTTTTATTTTGATCATCTGGGTTCTTACTCTCCAATTATGATAACAGATGATGGGGCTGTGGTTTTACAGGGTGCTTTCCAAAAAATAGAACACGAACTAGAATTAGTCGTGGCAATAAAAAAAGCACTAATTGACGATATTTCTAGCTTGGCTAAATCAAAGGTTAAAAGTAAAAAAGCAATTGATTCAACATAAGCAGTTTTTTTGCTGAATAACGACAAAACTTCATGACTAAAACAAAAATTTGTGGGATTACTAATCATCAGGATGCGCTGGCGGCGGCTAATTTGGGGGTGGATGCTTTAGGTTTTATCTTCTACAAAGCCAGCCCCCGCTATATCAAACCTGAAGCCGCCCGTAATATTATAAAATCTTTGCCGCCTTTTATCAGTACAGTGGGGGTGTTTGTGGATGAGGAGGCTGATACCATCCGGGAGATTATGCGGGATTGCAACCTGCACTTAGTGCAGCTGCACGGTCATGAAACGCCCGCTTTTTGCCAAAAGTTTTCCGGGCGGGTGATAAAGGCTATCCGTATTAAAGATAAATTGAGCTTGATCGATATTGACAAGTATCCGGTAGTTGCTCTACTATTAGACACATATGTATCACATAAGGTTGGCGGTACCGGAGAAGTTTTTAACTGGGAGTTGGCACTTACCGCCCAGAAGTATGCTAGAATCATACTGGCTGGTGGTTTGGATCCGGAAAATATACAGCAGGCTATTAAAACAGTCCGCCCTTATGCTGTTGATGTGTGCAGTGGGGTAGAAGAAGAGCCTGGTATAAAGGATTTAAAAAAGCTACAGGAGCTGGTGGAAAAAGTACGCCTTTCAGATTATAGTTTGGAGGGTGATCCATGCTGAAAAAAATATCTGATTCGACAATTGAGGGCATCCAGTTATTATGGAAGCAGAACAGCAGCTAATCCTGGCTTCAGTCTCCCCCAGGCGCAGGCGCCTGATGGAACAATTGGGGCTGGATTTCAGCATAACCTCAAGTGCGGCGGAGGAAATTCATGCCGGAGATTTGTCCGCCGCCGAAATAGTACAGGAGAACGCTCTTCGTAAAGCACGGCAGGTGGCCGGTCAGTTGGAAAAAGGCTTAGTTATTGGAGCCGACACCCTGATAGGGCTGGGTGATACGGTGTTTGGTAAAGCTCACTCAGCGGCAGAAGCCATTGCCACGTTACAGCAGCTGAGCGGTAAAACCCATCAGGTATATACCGGGGTATCAATCGTTAATGCAGCTGACAATCACACAATTACAGATTATATGGCGACTCAGGTGAGCATGAAGCCCCTGACGCATGAGCAGATTCAAAATTATGCAGCTACCGGAGAGCCATTGGGTAAAGCCGGGGCCTATGCCATTCAGGGCAGGGGCGAACTATTGATCGAGAAGATCGACGGTTGTTATAGCAACGTCGTCGGCTTACCATTGCCATTGCTTGCCGATATGCTGCTTGATTTTAAAATTTCAGTACTGTAATGGATAGAGCACAGGACTGCCGACACCCTTAGCAGGGAGGAGTAAAATGATCGATTTCAGCACAACGTTTAAAGGGAAGAAGGTATTAATTACCGGGGGATTAGGCTTTATCGGGAGTAACTTAGCGCATCGACTGCTCGATTTGGATGCTGAGATTTTATTGCTGGACGCTTTAATTCCAGGACAGGGGGGGAACCTCTTCAATGTCTCCGATATAAAAGACAGGGTTAGGGTAAACATAAGCAATGTATGTGATCTTAACAGCCTGAGCCACTTGGTTTCCGGGCAGGATTATATCTTTGATCTGGCAGGCAGCGCCAATCACCAAGACAGTATTGGGGATCCATTTGCCGATTTGGAGATCAATTGCCGGTCGCATCTTACTTTGCTGGAGGCTTGCCGACGGGTTAATCCAGATGCCCGAATTGTTTTCACCAGCAACCGTAATCAATATGGCCGCTTAACCCAAACCCCGGTAAATGAACAACACCCGCGGCTGCCTGTCGAACCCAACGGCATTCACAATATAACCGCAGAATACTACTACCTGTTATATAACTATATCCACGGACTCCGAACCACCAGCTTGCGGCTTACCAATACGTATGGTCCCCGACACCTGATGCAACACCATAAACAAGGCGTGGCAAGCTGGTTCATTAGGCTGGTTTCGGATAATAGAGAGGTATATATATTTGGCGATGGGAAACAGATTAGGGATTTAAACTATGTAGATGACGTATTGGATGCCATGTTGTTGACCGCAGCTACCGAAGACACGGTGGGCGAAGTATATAATTTGGGGGGCAGCCCAATTTGTTTAGCGGATTTGGTGCGTAAACTGATTGAAATGACTGGCACAGGCGGCTACAAATTAGTTCCGTACCCTGATCAACTCAAAATTACCGAAATAGGAAACTACGTCGCCGACTATAGCAAAATAAAAAATCAACTTGGCTGGGAGCCTAAAATATCGCTACATGACGGCCTGCGCCGGACAATAGCGTTTTATGAACGGTATAAACAACATTACTGGTAGGCAAAAAGCTCGGCTGGGTGAGGATCCCACAGTTCGGACAGCATGAACATGTAATTAGTTTATTTTCTCCTTGATCACATAAGTTGGTTTTTGTTGCATTTCATGGTATATCCTGATATTAATTTCGCCCAAAAGCCCCAAGGTAATAAATTGTACCGCAACCAGAACCAACAATATCATTAAATACAACAAGGGATTACCTGTCATATCCGCTCCTTCGAACAGCTTCATATAGATCAGTCCCATAAAGGATAATCCCGCTCCGCTTAAAGCGATGAAGCCGATCTTCCCGAAAAACTGAATTGGTCGGGTGGAATAGCTAATTAGGAATTTTACATTTATCAGATCCAAAATTACCCTAAAGGTTCTACTTATCCCATAGTTAGACTTTCCATGCTTCCTGGCAAAATGCGAGACCTCGATCTCACCTACTTTAGCTCCCTGCCAACTGGTTAAAGCCGGAATGAAGCGGTGCATCTCCCCATAGAGTTGAATGTTTTTTACTACTTCTTTTTTATAGACTTTCAGCGTGCAGCCATAGTCATGTAATTTAACCCCGGTTATTTTGAAATAAGAGAATTGGCAATCATGGAAGGCAGCCTGCGGTTTAAAAATGGGTCATTTCTTTTTTTTCTCCAGCCGCTGACCACATCATACCCTTTTTGCATTTCAGCCAACAATTTGGCAATATCAGCGGGTGGATTCTGCAAGTCGCCATCCAGGGTTACTATTGCCTCCCCTTGTGCATGATTAAAACCGGCGCTAATTGCCGCAGTCTGCCCAAAGTTTCTGGTAAAATTAATTACCGTTAACTGTTTATCAGCTTCGGCGAGTTCTTTTAACAGGGCAGGCGTTTGGTCGGTACTGCCGTCATTTATGAGAATAATCTCGTAAGACTTGCCGAGTTTACCCAAGGCGCTGGTCAGCTCAGCATAGAGTTCTCTTATGCTCTCATACTCGTTGTACAATGGGATTACTACTGAAATCTCAATCAAAGTTTATGTCCTTTGTTAATTTACAACTTGTAGATTAGTAAAATAGGTGCGCCTTGAGAGCTTATGCTGTATAGCGGCTTAGCGTTCTTATAACAATATTGTAATAAGCCGTCGTATAGTTCTTCCCAATATGTAGGTATTATCATAACATAAAAAGGGCCTTTATTGAGCTGCTCAAAATTAAAATCATCCTCCTTGATTATAGTAATATCCTTCCTCAATTCTTTTGCATATACTACCACCCGCTCGCCATAGGTTACTACAAGATATGAGTTGGGTAATGCATTTTTGTTCAGCCACTCTGTCCCGCTACGATATGAATTGCACCAGAAATCGCTAGCATCCGGAATTCCTACGCTTCTTCCGGGTAGTTTCACTTTTCTGGCTCCGGATAATCCCCCAATTAAGCGGTTAAAAAATGTGGTTTCGTAGGGATGTATATTAACAATTGATATGGCTATAGAGCCAAGCCCAAAAAAAATCAAAGTCCCGATGAGAAAATTTGCTACTCTAACATCCATCAGGCGGCTCCATTTAGTCCTTAAATATTTTGTTGCCCAATTGCCGCCCAAACCGGCAAGAATGCAAAGCGCCGGCATAAAAAGCATAAAATGCCTCGGCACTCTGACGTAGTATGATGGGCCAGGCAGCGAGGCAATGATTATAGGAATAATGAACCATAAAACAACCAACAGATAGTTGTCAATCTGGTTAGTACGAAAATTCTCTTTTATTCTCCCAAGCGCAACAAAAAAACCGCTAACACCCAGCGCCAGGGTAAAAACCGGTGTTGTAATAAATACGAGCCCCATGGGGAAAAAAGCGTAGATTATTTTTTTCTTGATATCAAAAGCCGCTTCCTGGGTAAAATCACTGGTCCAGCCTACCGGATTATTGGTGGCGTATTTTGTTAAACCCGCGATGCTACGGTATATGCCCAGCGGGTCAACCCACCAGCTTGGGGAAAATATATAAACCACAAGGATGAAGACGAAAAACGAAAGGAACATATATACCCAAAAGCTTTTATCAAACCGTAGAGAAAATTTCTTATATCTTATAAAATATCCTATTGCCCATAAAAACAATATACACGGAATCATATAACCACTGGTCTTAGTGGTAACCGCAAAGCTTATCAGCATCGCAGTAGGCATTAAATATTTCCACTCTTTTTTACTCATCGCCAGCCAGAAAAAGTAAATGGCGATGATCCCCAGGCAAGCCACTACTGAATCTTTAGGATTATTGGGCACATGACCCATGAAGCGCGGGAATAAAAACAAAAATGCAGTAGCCCAAAAAGCCGTTACCCTATTAAAGGCTTGGCTTACAAACAAAAAATAAAAAAAGAAGGCAATGGAAGCTAACAATACATAGGCATAATGGTGGGCATCCAAATCTCCCAACAAATTAAGCCTTTTATAAAATATTTCACACCCCAAAGCAGAGACGGTGCCGGTAAAACCTCCATAACTGCCCTCTCCGGTTTTAGCGAAAAGGTTTTTTTTCTTATCAGTCATTTCCTTTGATAATAGATCATAATTAAATGGATTTATATCCTCATCCTGAAACCGGCAATTTCTCTGTTGTTTACTAAAACGTTTCGCTCCGGTTAGGAAAAAATTGAGGTACGCCTCTCCCCGATAAAAATAATTATGGGAATCCATAGTAAACCCATAATCTTTAACGCTGAAAAATCCCAATAAGCAGAAAGCTACAGCGATAAATAAAGCGATTGCGGGGTTTTTTAAATTGAAAACCGTCTTGTTTTTGCCTGGCAAAAGCATATTCTCTCAAATGAATAAGATTATTATCTAACCCTCAAAAAGACAACTTAGATTTTTTTGTCTTTTAAGTATAGCACATGCCTGCTCTGCTGTTCAAATAAAACTCCCCCTAAGTCCTGGACAGTCTTAGGTTAATGTTTTGAGCTAACAGATGCCAAGCGACTTGGTACTGTCAAGTTTTTTGTGTAAATTATTTTCATACGGAAGGCGATATAAAAAAGATGCCAAAAATCCGGCTATTCTTTTACTCCGGTTTGCTTGAGATATCTAACCTATCTAACCCGACCTATTCATAAATTCAGGCTGGGTTTGCCAAACCCCTTGCGAGATAAGGTTTATAAGCCAACGTCCAATAAAGCTTTGTTTGCCCAAGGCGGCGGGAACAGGAAGCTGATAAATTTATAATTTTCAACTAAATGTAGATTTGCCCAGGACAATACCCGAATTTTTCGGGCTAAACCCTCGCACAATAAAATTGGAGGTACTTTTAAATCTACCGGTACAAGGAACTAAAAGTTCCATGTCCATACCATGTTCAGCAAACCAACCCCTGACCTCATCCGGGGTGTGATGTATACCCCTCCCCTTTGTCAAGACCAAAAATCACGAAAGTTAAGGTTTGAGAATGCCGGTTGCCAGGAGCAGGTCAAGTCTCCCTAAACCAGAATAAACCTCCCATGGCGTTTGATAATCCAGCGCCTCATGCAATCGC
>JAJRUU010000157.1 GCA_024277605.1 bacterium | reverse complement strand
TTTGCACACGGTAAAAGTCAATAATTGCGGTAAGTTTCTAACACAAGATTCCTTGTTTTTCCTCTCCCTTGGGGGAGAGGATCAAGGTGAGGGGGATTTTAAAACCGGGTTTTCCCCTCACTCTAACTCTCTCCCCAGAGGGGAGAGAGAACTAAAAGACATTTTGCGGCTGGTGCAAAAACTTGGAGCGGACACTACTGTTGCGAGATAAGGTTTATGAGCCAACGTCCTATAAAACTTTGTTTGCCCGAGGCGGCAGGAACAGGAAGCTGATAAATTTATAATTTTCGGCTAAATATCGATTCGCCCATAACAAGACCCGAATTTTTCGGGTAATAAAGTAAGGAATATAAGTTATGCTTGATTTTAGTAATGATCAGATTAACCGCTATAGCCGACACATACTGCTGCCTGAAGTTGGTGGTTTGGGGCAGAAGAAAATACATAACGCTAAAGTCTTTATGGTGGGCGCCGGCGGTTTGGGGTCGCCCTGTGGATATTATCTGGCGGCGGCGGGTGTTGGCCGGATTGGAATAGCTGATGCCGATGATGTTGATTTGAGCAATCTGCAGCGCCAGATTTTACATAGTACCGAGGATGTAGGCCGTCCTAAAGTCACCTCGGCGAAAGAGACCATGGAGGCCCTAAACCCGGATGTGGAAGTGGTTCCTTATGCAGAGCGGCTTACCTCGGACAATATTTTAGGTATCATCAAAGACTATGATGTGATAATAGATGGATGCGATAACTTTCCTACCCGCTATTTGGTGAATGATGCCTGTGTTTTCTTGGATAAACCCCTGGTGTCAGCCGCCGTGTTTCGCTTTGACGGGCAATTGTCCACCTTTATCCCCCACCAGGGGCCATGCTATCGCTGCCTGTATGAGACTCCGCCGCCGGCTGGTTTGGTTCCCTCCTGTCAGGAGGCTGGTGTATTAGGCGTGTTGCCCGGTGTATTGGGCGTGTTGCAGGCTACTGAGGTGTTAAAATATATTCTGGGTCAGGGCGAGATACTAAAGGGGCAACTACTGATTGTGAATTTGCTGGATATGAGTTTTCAGCGGGTTAAGGTGCCCTGGAATCCAAAATGCCCGGTATGCGGAGAAAATCCCACCATTACCGAATTAATCGATTATGAGCAAGCTTGCCAGGTGGCTGGCGGAGATTAAGTTTCCCTCAGCTTTTGTGGGCCTGATTGTCCGTATCAGGCTAACAGAAATAAATAACCTCTTTCATAACAATTATGATGAGAATCTTAACGATCAATACCGGCAGTTCATCGGTTCGTCTGGCGTTATTTGAAAAAACGCCCTGTGGCTTAGATAAGTTATTGAGCCAAAAGCACAAAATAAATTCCATATCCCCTGAATCCTTAGTTATGGCTTTTATACAAGACGAGATGGCCGACTTATCGGTTATTTCCCACCGCGTGGTTCACGGCGGCACACATTTTATCTCACCATGCCTGATTGATGAAAAAGTAGCGCATGAGGTTGATCGACTATCCCCTCTGGCGCCTTTACACAACCCTATCGCCCTTAATTGGATTAAAGAATGCGGCAAAATTTTTAATATTCCTCAAGTCGCTGTCTTTGATACGGCCTTTTTCGCCGGTTTACCGGACGTTGCTTCAGCATATGCCATTCCCAGGAGTTTAAGTCAAAAACATGGCATCAGGCGCTATGGCTTTCATGGGCTGGCGCATCAGGCAATGTTACGTCGTTGGCAAAAACTGCATCCTGAATTGGCTGACGGTGGCAGAATAATCTCGCTCCAGCTTGGTTCCGGCTGCTCGATTACTGCCATAAAAGATGGAACGGCAATAGATACTTCTATGGGATTCTCTCCCTTGGAAGGCTTAATGATGGCTACACGGCCAGGTGATGTTGATCCTGGAATAATAATTTATCTTCAACGCACTGGTGGATTAGCATTAGATGAAATCGAACATGTTCTTAATAGCTCTTCCGGACTCTTGGGTGTATCTGGGGTAAGCGCTGATATGCGGGTATTGTTGGAAACGGATACGCCTCATGCGCAGCAGGCTATAGCGCTTTATTGCTATCGGGCAAAAAAGTATATCGGCGCTTATCTGGCGGCGCTTGGAGGTGCGGAGGCGATAGTTTTTGGTGGCGGGGTGGGAGAAAACGCCCCTGTGATAAGGGGACTTATCTTGCAAGATATGGAGTGGGTGGGGATCAAACTCGATCATAGAGCCAATAGTACTGTTATCGGGAAAGAGGGGTGCATCAGCTCACCAGACAGCAAAGTCGCGGTATGGGTACTCCCGGTGGACGAGTCTATAATTTTGGCCCGGGAAGCGTTAACGGTTATCTAACCTGATCTATTTATAAATTCAGTCTGGGTTTGCAAGACATCCCCCGTGAGATAAGGCTCATTAGCCAACGTCCTGAAGAAACAGGCTGTGCCTGCCCGAATTTTTCGGGTTTAAATAACTCCATATCCCGGAAGCTGTAGGCTTGGCGCTGCATGCTTTGTTCGCAAATATTCAAACGATTAACCGCTTGACAAACAGAAGTAATATTGCGTAGAATAAGGCAACTTATCGTAAATTAATACTATGTTTCTCCCAATAACTTGAGTGTATAGGAATTTCATTTTTCCCCCCTCACCCTGCCCTCTTCCCTTTGGGGAGAGGGCAGGGTGAGGGGAGTCCGCACTGGCAGGTGCGCTAAGTTCAAGTCATTTCTAATGACTGATTAGCGAGTTTAGTTTGATGGTCTCGTAAAAAGTCAGAAAACACAGATTATTGTCATTCCTGTGCAAACGGGAGTCCAGTATTTTCCGATAGTTAAAATCAGGATGGATTCCCGCTTTCGAGGGAATGACGACTTTTTGCGAGACCATCTAGTTTTATTCTCACTTTTATTCCAGGAATAAGTATTGCCTAAGCGCACTGATATTGAAAAAATTCTACTTATCGGTTCCGGCCCGATTGTGATTGGTCAGGCGTGTGAGTTTGATTATTCAGGAACGCAGGCCTGCAAGGCATTAAAACAAGAGGGCTATCAAGTAGTCTTAGTCAACAGTAATCCCGCCACTATTATGACCGACCCTGAGTTGGCCGATCGTACCTATATAGAACCCATAACCCCTGAAACAGTGACAAAAATTATCGCCCGTGAGCGGCCCGATGTGTTGTTACCCACCATGGGGGGGCAAACCGGGCTCAATATTGCTTTGGAACTGGATGAATTGGGTGTTGTGGATAAGTATGGGGTCGAGTTGATCGGAGCTAAAATCCCGTCTATTAAAAAGGCTGAAAACCGGGATGAATTCAAAGCGGCTATGAAGAAGATCGGTCTGGAGTCGCCCCGTAGCGGTTGTGTCCATACTATGGAGCAGGCCTGGGCCACTATGGAGCGGCTTTCATCATATCCGGTTATTATCCGCCCGTCATTTACCCTGGGGGGTAGCGGGGGCAATATTGCCTATAATAAGGAAGAGTTTGAGACTTATGCTCGCTGGGGTTTGGATGTAAGCCCTAAGCGGGAAATTTTGATTGAGGAGTCGCTGATCGGCTGGAAGGAATACGAGCTGGAGGTGATGCGGGATTTAAATGATAATGTGGTGATTATCTGTTCTATTGAAAATTTTGATCCGATGGGGGTGCATACCGGTGATAGTATAACAGTTGCTCCGGCGCAGACCTTGACTGATAAAGAGTATCAGATTATGCGGGATGCCGCCATCAAGTGTATCCGCGAGATTGGAGTGGAAACCGGCGGTTCCAATGTTCAGTTTGCGCAGAATCCGGAAAATGGGCGATTGATGATTATTGAGATGAATCCCCGTGTTTCCCGCAGCTCGGCTTTAGCCTCGAAGGCTACCGGCTTTCCTATTGCTAAGATAGCCGCTAAGCTTGCAGTAGGCTATACTTTAGATGAAATCCCCAACGATATTACCCAAAAGACGTCGGCGTGCTTTGAACCCACTATTGATTATTGTGTAGTTAAATTCCCGCGCTTTGCCTTTGATAAATTTCCCAAATCCAATCAGGTGCTTACCACCCAGATGAAATCAGTGGGTGAGGTGATGTCCATCGGTCGGACATTCAAGGAAGCCTTGCAGAAATCCATCCGCTCACTTGAAGTAGATCGTTACGGTTTTGATAGTATGTGTCTGCCTCAGGGCGATTACGATCAAAAGCAGGCATATCAAAAGTATTCTGATACGATTAAAGAAAAACTGCGAACTCCAAATTGGGAACGGGTATGGTATATCGCCGATGCTTTTCGTTTAGGCTTTTCGCTTGCCCAGATCAATAAGCTGTCCCGGATAGACCCCTGGTTTTTGGAAAATATCCGGCAAATTATAGAGCTGGAAGAAGAGCTGAAAGGAAAGACTTTAGCTGCCGTGGATGACTCCCTGTTGCGGAAGGCTAAGCAATATGGCTTCTCAGATGTCTCCCTGGCTAAAATCTGGGATGTTCCTGAACGGGAGTTACGTGAGAAGCGCAAAG
>JAJRUU010000156.1 GCA_024277605.1 bacterium | reverse complement strand
TTCATCAAATAAGTGACGATTACTATAAGGTATCCATGCGTTCCAAGGGTGATGTGAATGTGGCTCAACTTGCCCAGGAATTCAACGGGGGAGGGCATTATCATGCCGCAGGCTGCCGCATTAAGGGGAGCTTAAGCGAAGTGAAAAAAAGGGTTATCAATCTGGTACATAATTATTTAACCCATTTATAATAGAGTATAAGCATTATAAAAACCCCAAAATGAGGCTGCAAGCGCCGATGAAGTGGGGTTATTTATTCATGGTAGATTGAAGCATTGGTTGCTGCATTAAGATTTTAACAACTTTTTTCCAGGAGGTTTAAACTGATGAACTTAAGGCATTTGCTATTTCAAAAGTATGCTTCAGAAGGACGGGATAGGCTGGTGGCGGAATTAAAGCAGGCCTATGCGCCAAAGAAAGGGGATCGCTTTCACATAACTGGAATTACCTATGAAATCGGTCAGATATTTCCGGTTGAAGGCGGCATAGAGTTTGAGGTTAGTTCCAAAATTCCCATAGAAGAACTAACAGGCAAACAAACTCCTGGCAAGTTTTTTGAAGCCATTAAAAAGTTTTGTGCTAGATCCCCCAAAAAGCCGGAATATGCCGGTATGGATGACATAGTTCAAACAATTGGTGAGCAAGAGATAAAAAAGCGGGATTACGTGAGGTTGAGATATAAGTATGCCTTTGAGGAATTGTTTGATGAACAGGAAATACAGCGTGAAGCCGAAGCCATATCCCAGGACAATTCATTGCGTGAAGTGCCTGAAATCCCAGGCGTGGTGACTGTTGCAGGCAGGCTGGTGCTATTGTCATTAAGGGAAAATACGTATCAACAGTCCAAGGACAAAATGACTCGCTTAATCGAGGCTAATAAGCAGGTAAGGGAAGGGCTTAAATCAAACTAAGAAATGATCAAAGTAGTTGATTTATATAAAAGCTATGGCCATAAGCCGGTACTCCAGGGGGTGAACCTGCACATTGAGAATGGTGAGTCAATGGTGGTTATCGGTGGCAGCGGTTGCGGTAAAAGTGTGCTGATGAAGCATGTTATCGGATTATTGAAAGCCGATTCGGGCCAGGTGCTGATTGATGGAGAAGATATTACTCATATGCCTGATAAGGAATTAAGCGAGCTACGCAAGAATTTTGGTATGTTGTTTCAGATGGCGGCGCTCTTTGACTCTATGTATGTATGGGAAAATGTGGGCTTTAGCTTAATTGAGCACACCGACTTACCTGAAAAAGAAATCAGAAAACTGGTAGCTCAAAAATTGGAGATGGTGGGGCTGTCAGGGGTAGAGGATTTGAAACCGGCCGAACTCTCCGGAGGTATGAAAAAGCGGGTAGGGCTGGCGCGGGCAATTGCCATGGAGCCCCGGATTCTGCTTTATGATGAACCTACCACCGGGCTGGATCCCATTATGGCGGATGCGATCAATGATTTAATTATTGATATGAAACATAAATTACAGGTTACCTCACTGACCATTACCCATGATATGGTAAGCGCTTATAAAATAGCTGACCGCATTGCCATGCTTTATGAAGGCAAGATTATCGAAGTGGGGACGCCTGATGCGATCAAGAATACCGCCAGCCCCATAGTCAAACAATTTATTACCGGCAGTGCGGTAGGACCTATTACCGCTAAGGGATAGATATGGAATTGCCCATAATCGGTATCACCCTGGGGGATGTGGCTGGAATCGGGCCGGAAATAATATTAAAGGCGCTTAGCTTACCTGATGTATATAATTTCTGTCGCCCGCTGGTAATAGGTAATCTCTCGATAGTAGAAGCCGCCCAAAAAAGCCTGGGACTCTCGCTTAAATTAGCGCCGGTAAATGAAAGCCTGGATCAGGCGACATTCAGGCCCGGCCAAATATCCATCTGGGACTTTCCCCAGCTTAACCTGCCGCAGATAACACCGGGACAGCCCAATAAGTATACCGGAGAGGCGGCGTATCAATATATAAACACTGCGGTGGAGCTGGCCAAAAATAGTAAAATTGCGGCCATTACTACCGCCCCCATCAGTAAGCAAGCCTTACATCAGGCAGGTTATAATTATCCCGGTCATACTGAATTATTGGCTGAGTTAACCCACACCCATGACTATGCTATGATGCTGGTTGGGGGTGGTTTACGGGTAGTATTGGTGACCACACATTTGCCGCTTAGCCATGTGGCTTCTCAGCTTACGGCGGATAAGATTTTACGGATAATTCATCTGCTGCACCGCTGTTTGCCGCAGTGGGGAGTGCAAAAACCGCGTATTGCAGTGGCGGCGTTGAACCCTCATGCAGGGGAGGGGGGAGTGCTGGGCAAAGAGGAGCAGGAACACATACAACCCGCAGTTGAACAAGCCCAAAAATCAGGCATAGCGGTATGGGGCGCCTTGTCGGCCGATAGCCTGTTTTACCGTGCGCTTGCTGGTGAGTTCGATGCAGTGCTGGTCATGTATCACGATCAGGGGTTAATTCCACTTAAGATGAGCGCACCGCGAGAGGCGGTAAATATCACCTTGGGATTACCCATTATACGTACCTCAGTGGGGCATGGGTGTGCCTGGGATATTGCGGGTAAGGGGTTAGCTGATCCTGCCAGTTTGCTGGCTGCTCTCAAACTGGCCAGTCAGCTTAAGTTAACAGCGGGTTAGCGTTATAGTTTTTCATGAAAGTTCTGGGTGCATGTATGTTGATTAAATCGAAATTCAAATATCGGATAGCGCCGGCCTTGTTGAGCTTACTCCTTTTGGGCTGGTTAGTGTTCAATAATCAGGGGGTACGCATCGGCGACACAATCGCCTGGGCTGGCAATAGACCTGGTCTGGTGAATAAAACCGCCGCTAGGAGAGCTAAAGTCCAATCTATTGCCCAGCGATTTTTAGGAGAAAAACTGGATTATCATCTGGGGGTATTTTTGTTCAGCCATGTGGCGGATTGCGTTATTAGCTTTCAGCAGGATGATGCCAGCGGTCAATATAAGGCTACCATGTGGGCCAAGACCAGGGGCGTGGTGGGCTGGTTGACTGACTATCGCGAGAATCGCTATGTTTCTTATATGGAAGAGACCCCTGATGGGCGGTACTTGCGCCCTTTGCAGTTTGAAAGGGCAGTAACTATAGGCAATTTTATAGATCAGAGCTTTAGCTGGTTCGATTATGAAGCTAGCAGGATAGATTATGCTATCGTGCGCAATCACCGTACCGTAAGCCAGAACTGTTATGATATTCCTGAAGGGACAACCTATCACGATATTCTCTCCGCCTTTTATAATTTCAGAGCGGGAGCATTCGGAAATATTCAAAGAGGAAAAAAATATTGGATTCCCTCCATTCCCGATAAAGGCATAGATAAATATATAGTAGATGTGTTGAATAATAAGCAGGAAAAAAAACAGCGCAGCAGGCAAGGTTGGGATGATGCTCCGGGTATGGTGATGAGGATTAAGGTGGATAAGGATATCTTCGGCACCAAAGAAGGCCTCCTTTGGGCTTTAATGTCTGAAGATTTAGTCCCGTTAGAAGGCATAGCTGAAGATGCCATCGGGATGGGAGATATTATTGGGAAATTAAACCAAATAAGCTATACCTCGCCATAAGGGACAGCCGCAATGCCCACTCCGAACGGCCATTTTATGCGGGTTCCTCAGACCCGTAAACATTTAGGGCAGCACTACCTCATTTCTCATCCGATACTAAAGCAGATTGTCTACGCAGCAAAAATAACCCCCAACCAGCAGGTAGTAGAGATTGGCCCCGGAACCGGCAAACTTACCCAGTATTTAGCGCAAGCCGCAAAACGAGTTATTGCCTTAGAAATTGACCCCCGCTTATGTCAGTTTTTAGAGCAGGCCTTGAAAGATTCAGACAATATTGATATTATTCAGGCGGATGCCGCTAAATATGATTATCAGCAATTGGCTGAACGATATTTGGAAAGCGCAGATGCCAGATTCAAGCTGGTCGCCAACCTGCCATATTACCTCTCCACCCCTATTTTGTTAAAGCTGATAAAGCATAAGCTGTTGTTTGAACAGATAATAGTCATGCTCCAGGCCGAGTTTGTTCAGCGTCTGGCGGCTACCCCCGGCACGAAGGCTTATGGCAGTTTGACGGTTATCCTCCAATATCATATGCATATTGAGTCCTTGATGCCCGTCCCCAGTGAATGTTTCAGCCCCCGGCCGAAAGTCGATTCGGCGGTAGTGAGGCTTACCCCTTTGTTAAAACCAAGGGTTGCGGTTAGGGATGAGGGATTATTTTTTAAGCTGGTAAGGGCCGCCTTCGCCCAGCGACGAAAGACCATTTATAATGCACTATCCCATGCCCCCACCCTGAATTTGCCGTCGGCATTACTTAAGGAAGCTCTAACCGGCAGTAAAATAGACCCTGGTGTTCGGGGAGAGACCTTGAGTCTAGAGGGTTTTGCTGAGCTGGCTGATAATGTTTGGCTCATGCACCGAAATTAAGTTTGTACATCATAGCCTGAATAATTCGGGCCAAAAAGAGGTTTTCAGTCCATACCTGGGGTTAATTCAATGGTGGGAAACGCTTCTTTTAAGCTTTCCGGGGTTATGCCATCCAGTTTGCTGGTCAGAATAGCCGTAAGCAATATGTATTTGCCCGTTTTTAGGACCGGTTCATTCTTCTTAATAAAACCGTCGACACCGCTACTAGTCTCTGGAACAATGCTATAAATGAAGAAAAGCGCCTGGAAATTTATATCTTTAACTTGCTCCGCCAATTCACTGCCCAGCAGATGTCCCTTATCAAACACCTGAGCCGATACCACGAAAACAGGGAAATCACCGGCAACCTCACGTAAAACGACATCAGCATCGGTTGTATAAATGATCTCTTCAGCACGCTTCGGGTTTATTACCGCAACACATTTTTGACATCATCAAGAATGTCCTGACAAGTGAGACTAACTACTATTTTCATTTTTATCCTCCTCTGATGAAGAATAGTTTAATGCTATTTTTAACAACTGAGGTAATTGCAAAAGTCTAAAAATTAAAGGGGGACGTGTCCCAGCCGCAAACTTTAGTTTGCGTAACTGGCTGTTTTCGTGTGGCTTGCAAATCGCAGATTATAAGCCTGCGGCTACCCAAATACGACTTTTGCAACTAGCTCAACCAATAAAACCGGACTTTTGTCCGGCCACAACAGGTGGCTAGGAGTCTGTCGGGCTTAAGTTGTCAAAAATAGTGAACAAGCCGCAATTAATAAATAAATCCGCAGACAAACGTTTTTTAATTATCAACCTGATACAAAAGTCGGTTTTTCCGGCAAACTTACGCTTAAATTTAT
>JAJRUU010000155.1 GCA_024277605.1 bacterium | reverse complement strand
TTGTTCACTATTTTTGACAACTTAAGCCCGAGCAGCATTTCAAATATCCCCTGGCGGATGGATTCCCATCTTTCGTCATCAGCGGTGGGTCTTTTTTGCTTCACTGAAAATGGCGGCACTCCAGGGGTGGCTTTGGGGGTAGTCTGGTATTCCGGCCGCATTCCCCTGCGCCGCCCGGTTTTAGTTATGTATTCTTCCCTAACCAGGAGGGTTATGTATTGCCCGATATAGTTTTGGTTTGCTCCGGTTAAGAGCACAATATCGTCTTTAGTGAAGCGCACGCTGGCGCGTATCGCACGCCAGATTTTACCCTGCACCGGCGCCACTGGCGCGGTGGGTTTCTTGTATTCATACAGGCCTTCTAATATTCGTTTGGCTTCGCCGCATTTTTGTAAATCGGCAATCGCCCTGTGTACCCGGTTACGCCCGGCGGTATCGGTCAGTCCCAGTATTTCTCTGATCTGGCGCAGTGAGGCTTTCCCTAACTCCCGCAACACCAGACGCACCGCGCCCTGAGTACTGTATGTTTGCCCTTTATAATTCACGTTTTTGGTCATGATTAAGCCGCCCTGGGGACAAGTCCCCCTTTTTGTACCGCCTTACCGGCCATTTGCACCATGCGGGTATTTACCGGCTGATTGTTATTGGCAGCCACAATCCGCTCTAAGCTCGAAAGCGATACCATTACATCCCGGAAGTAGCCGCGGGTGAGCTTCTTTAAATCCCCGACAACCTCTCCGGCTAAATCAAGCCCGGTCAGCTCACGGGCCACAAATGCAATCTCCTGGGCGGTAAGCGGTAAAAATTCCACTGCCTGGCTGATACGGCTCCACACCTGGTGGTGGCGAGCCAGCTTTCCGGATATTTCCCCCATGCCCACCATTACAAAGCTCGAGCCGGTTAAATCATGTAAATCCCGGATCGTTTCCAACATCTTCCAGTTGGAGGTTAGAAAGTCGGCCTCATCAATAAATATCAGCCGGGGCCGGGCGATCAGCTCCTGCTTGACTTGATCAAACACCTTGCCGGTCTGATATTCGGGGGTCTGCATCAGCTCTGCGCAGATTTCCTGCAGCATCCGGCGCTGCGTCCAGGTGGCCAGCGCTCGTATATACGGTGTGTCATACTGGGTTGAATACCACCGTACAGCCTGGGTTTTACCCAGTCCCGCCGGGCCGGTAATTAAGCCCAATCCAGGCAGGGTGGCGTTTCTGGCCTGTAACGCCGCCAGCGCACCCTTTAGGTTGCGGATGTTGGCGGTGTCCTCTATAAATTTTACTTTCATTGCCTCCTCCTGGGGGTCGATGACCCCTTTTTTTGTTATGCTTCGTGAAAAGCGTCCACCTTGTCACCCTGGGTGTCCTTCGCTATACTCAAGGATAAACTCCGCGAAGGGTCTCGTGTTCATGGAAAATTAGATTCTTCGCTGCCCTCAGAATGACAAGGCGTTAGCCTTCGTTTGCCGCTGATATATGGGAACTTGTCCCCTGCCTTTCCCAGAAAGCAATCCACCTCTGGTAGGTTGGTTCAAGCTGGCGATAAAGATCGCTCTCCTCAAACCGCCGCATAAATTTAATGTCGGCGGGTTGCACCTCAGAGCCGGTGGCCTTACGCTCCAACAGCCACTCATATTTTCCCTGCTCGTTTTGAAACAGGCGGGAGGCGGGGGCCTCCTCTTGTTGCTCTGGGGGCGCTGGTATGTTAAGCGGGTCAACCAGTTTTCTTTCTTCGCCTTTTACCGGCATACTAACCACGTTAGCGGCCTCGGCCTCGTTATAATATGTGCTGGTAATGCTGATATGCTCACGGCTCTCTAAGGCCAGCTTCTCAGCCTCGGATTTCACCATCTCCAGGCGCTGCCCGAAGGCCAGCGGTACAGATAATTTAACCTCATATTTGGTCTGGGTCTGCATGTCCTCCACAATCAGGCGGTCATCGAACACGCCCTCGTATACCATCACCCAGCCCGCATTCATTCCGGCCACCTCATAAACCTGGTTATTAAATTGAAAATACCCGCCGGATACCTTCCGCTCGTGGCGTTGAAAAATTGTGGATAGCGCGTTTTCGGGAATATCAACCACCCCGCCGCGTTCATTTATAGAGAGCCGCCAGGAGGCCTCACGGCTAATGTCTTTCAACTGGCGGTGCGGACTGGCGCTGGCTTCTGCCATAAAATTAATCAACTGCCGGTTTAGCTCCGACATCTTTATTTCAAAACCCTTCCAATCATCTACGCAGAAAAAAGTGCGCTCAAAGCGGCTCCACAGCGCACTCCATGGTTTTTCTATCTTACCTCTGGCCTTTGAGTTATACGGTGTTCCAGGGACAATGGTCACCCCAAGTCGCTCCAGGAAATCTCTGGTGGGGGCGGCTTTTAATAGCGGCCCCTGGTCAGCATATATCATCCGGGGTAATCCCCTGAAGGGGATGGATGCTGCGGCTCCATCCCGCTTACACCAGGCGTTTTTCAGAAACAAGATGCCGTCGGCGGCCGATTCCCCCAGGGCGGCGGTGTAGCGGCAGTAAAAATAGCCCGAATAATCATCCACTACCCCATATACCCAGGGGCGTAAGCGGGTAGGTACCGGCTTGTTTTTATAGTTCGCCGCCGGGCGGTGCATTTTCAATACACAGTCATCATCCGGCAGGGTTCTTGCCACATAGAAAAATTTTGAGCTTGAGGCGTCAAACTGGTGCACCAGGTTGGCGTATTTGGCCTGGAAGCGGGCGTGGCGTTTTTGCTCGCGGTTAAGTTTCAACTCCCTGGCGATTCGGTTGTATGTGCCGGGGGGGATATTTGCCGCTTCCTCCGGGATAAGCCCGTTTTTTGCCGCAATTATAATCGCCTGATCGGTGGCAATCGCTCCGGCCTCTTCCGGCGGGCGGAGTTTCATCTTCCACACCATTTTCGTCCATTCATTGATAGCCGGATTTTCCCGTCGGCCAATATCCGCCCGTTTTTTGCGGTTGGTTAGCCCCGCCCGTTTAATCGCCTGGTATAGCATGTTGTAGCTCACGTCAAACGCCGCGGCGAAACGGCGCACCACAGCGGCCTTATGCCCATATGGAGCGTTATTCCACTCGTGTATTACCTGCGATACCTGATTTGGGGGTACCATTAATTAATCCTCGTTATCCACGAAATCATTAATGGTATTACGCGCCATGCGCTCAATCATGTCCAGTTTGGCGGTAACCTGGGTACCGAAATCAAAGTCTCCCCGCACGATGTCCTTAGGGAAACCCTGTATAAGCCGCAGTGCCTCCATCAGGTGTTTATTTACCTTATCTAAATCGGCGTAATAGTACTCCGGGAGGCGCTTACCGGCTTTAACCTCGGCCAGCTCCCCGGCCATTACGCGCTTCTCGGCATCCAGCGCAGCCACCTGCTCGGCCAGCGGCAGATTTTTCAATTTCTCTTTACGTAGAGCCTTTTTTAGCTCGGCCAGAGTCATGGTGTCGGCTTCATCCAACGTCATGCCGACAACCGAATCACCGGCTTCCAGAGCGGCCAGCTCATCTTCGTCACATGATTCTAAAAGGGCCAGGGCCTTAGTCCAATTCTTTTTGCCATCGGCAAATCCCCGCAAATTGGGGAGGCTGGATATCTTGCGGGCAAAAAGCATGTATTCATAAGCCCGCTGGCGGGATAATCCCGGAAAGTGTTCTTCTAAAAGTTGTCCGAAGTTCGGACAACTTTCGTTTTCTTTGAGCAGAACCAGCCGCTTCCCTGCCTCATATTTAGCGATAAATTCATGTCTTAACAAAAACTTAGTCTCTTCAATCAGCCGGTTCTTGTCATACGGCAGGTTATCCGAATATGGGGTTAATGCCCGCTCTTTTTCAAGCTGTGCGGCGATAAATTCCTGCTCCTGCTCCTCGGTGATCTCTGGTTCTTGTCCGTTTTGGTCGTTTTCCACTCTGCGTCCCTCCTTTTTGTTTTTGTTTTTAACTCTGCGTTCCTCTGCGTCCTTTGCGGTGAAAAGCCTTTAGTGAATTTCATTTATCCCCCCGCCAAAATATTTATTTAAGGCTATAAAGCCATTGCTGGTGTTAAAAAGCCTTACGTGTTCGCTTTCTATATAAATAGTGCCGGGGGTAAGCATGCGCTTTAATCTCAGTTGATCGTCTTGTGTGGTTATTTTTTGCTTCGTGTTATCGCTAAAATACGCCACATATATCATGCTATATATTCCTGTATTTGTTGGTGTATCTCATTCCGTTTTTTGTCTAAGTTCTTTAGGTACCGGTAACCTACCTGCGCCCAACTCTGAGAGAGTGCGTAACGCTCGCCATGTTTTTCAATCCAGCCCGCCTGGTGCAGCATGTACAGGGTGCGAAAACTGGCATCTTTTGATAAGCCGGTGGTGGTTACCAGCTCAGCAAGCGAAAGCTCCGGGAAATCATCAGCCGAGAACGCCTGCATAACCGCTATTAATGCCGCTTGTGATTTATTGTAGTAGGGATCGTTACTCATCCGCCGCTCCCAGGCGATAAAATTCTATGCCGTTTTTGCCTTTTATCAACCGGGCGCCATCGGGTATGGGGTGCCCGGTTTTTATAGGCTTTATACCAGCCCGCATGTATGTAAACCTCTCTTTGGCGGTCATTTTAAGCTGCTCAAAACATTCCCAGTTTTTACATTCACACAGCATGTTGTTATCCCCCTAAAACAGTGGCAGAATGACGGTACAAAGTATATATATCCAGGCCAAAACCACCGCCGCAAGCACCAGAACAATAGCGATGCCGCCAGCGGTGGGTTTTTTGCTTACTTCTTCCCGGTGGGCATATTCTGCCCGCCGCAGTTTTAATAGGTTCGGGCATGACCAGCAATCTAATTCATCCATATGCACCAGATCCCGGCTGCGCTCAATCCACCGGCAGTCCCGCCAGTCGATTATCTGTTTTTCTTTAGGGCACAGCCAATGCGTGGATATAACCCTGGCTTTTTTTGGGGTCGCGGTTGGTTGGCGGTCATCCACATCAACGAACCTACCCTGTTTGTTTTACACATATTGCCTCCTCCTGGGGGAAAACCCCCGGTTATGCCCCCGGCGGGGCATCCACTATATTTAGAAACGCCTGCCGCTTTTTGCGCTCTGTCTTTAGTTTTTTTATCTGCTCATCCAACGCAGCCATTTCAGAGCGCAGGGCGGCGGGCGATTCCATGATGTACAGCCCCACCGGGTTGGCCAGTACCCGGTAAGGCCAGGTTGTTTTCGTTACTTCAAAAAATGCAGGCATAAAAATAGCCGGGAAGCGGTGTTGTTCTTTTGACTCCGCCGTCCAGCTGTTTAACATCGATTCGGTAATCTCAACCCCAACCAACTCCGACATTTTTGCGGCAACCTCATAGCGGGAGAGCGGGCAGCCCTTTATGGCTTCCGACACGGCGGCCCTGAAGCGCCGGTCTATGTCCAGGCTGCCCGCCGGATGGCGTGATGACTGGCGGGTCTGTTCGCGGATGATGACATCGAATAATGTCGGTTGGTTGGGGTTGTCGAAGTTTCGTTTTTTCATGTCTAATTTTGGTTACATATTAGCCATTGCGTTGGCTTTTTTGATTTGCTATATTTAGGGCATACAAAAAAACATAAATTTCAGGGGTTATACACCTTTCAGTGTGATATTTAAACAGGAGTGCCAACTACCTTGAGGTCAACGACTCTTGGCACAGCCTTGGTTTTTTTGGGAGGTAATAGACCTTCCAGCCTGAGAATATCGATGGCTAAGCTCTTAGAAATAGGGACACAGTTTTTTTTGCCGATGACTTGAATTTTTTTTATGTGTTGGTCACGGGCTGAGGGTGATAAATAATTCATAGATAGTTCCTTTTTACGCCTGAATGTGAACAGCTTAAATTTACTCCTGAATGTTTAACCGGCCTCTTTTCAGAGATGGATAGTTTAATGCGGGCCTTGCGGCGTTCCGGTCAAGGCTTGTTGGATGTGGGTCAAACTCCCTGTTCTCCATGTCCACCCGAATAATTTGCCCGGCAAACTCTATGGGGACTTGGTAAAATTCGCCGTGATAGCGAATAAGCCCGTCTTGATCAACGCGCCTGGCTTCTAAAATGATGGGCTTTTGCGGGAAGGAAAGTTCCCCTGACCTAAGTTTTTTACCGGTTTCCATAAACTTGTTTGCCAGGGCGTTAGTGGTGGTGGTTTCGGTTTGCATAATAAGAGCCTCCTCTTTTAGGTTGCGGATTGGGAATTTATTCCCCTAATCCAGCGGTTAATTGTGCTGACTGTAACCGAAAAATTAAGCGATTTTTTAATTTCAGCCCCTTGGGCTTGGTGGTGTTCCCGGAGATATTCAATTACTTGAGCAAATTCGGGGCGATTTTTGAAGCTGCTTTTATCTGAACGGGTGCGGCGGGGCTTGCCGGATTTAGTAATCAGCCGCTCGCCTATTTGCTCAATCCAATGATAAACAGTGTTAATGGACACCTCTTCACGTTCGGCAATATCCAAAGCCACCTGGCGGCGACTATAACCCGATGGTGCGGCCAGTAGTTGGCGGATTTGAGATAGCCGGTCGCCTTTTTTACACCAGCGTGAGGGAAACAGCTTACCCTGCATGAAGGCTAACACCAGATGGGCGGCGGCTACCTGAAATTTTATGGCTTTGGGCTTATCGGATTTATTGATGATGAGTTGTAAGCCTATAGGATCGTAAACTCGTTGCTCAATCTCACGATTTCTGATAATAGATTCACTCATCAAATTGGTGAGTGAATGTCCTTTTGGATATTCATCAGTTGTTACCAATTTGGTAACAACTGAGAACTGATTGATGTGGGGGTGTCGCTGTGTAAGATTATGGATAGATCGGTCTGGATTTTGATACTCAAGCCATTCGCCGATAGCCCGGCGGGTGAAATATGGTTTGCCTTCTAGCCAGCAGGCTTCTTTTAAGGTCAGGCCCTCGAAGGCGAAGGGGATTAGTTGATTATTCATGCGGCCCTCCTTTTGGAGGCGGTTCATTGTTTCTAGATAACAACAAAACCAAGGGTGACGTTGTTTGTCCCGGTTGTCATTACACTACCGGCGACCGGCTTGCTAAATATTGTCCTGAATGCTGGTCTGAACTTATCAAAACCTGTTTTAATTGTGGTTTTTTAATACTGTACGATACTATTAACTTTTGCCCACACTGCGGCTTTGATTATCGGGATATAACATTCTAGCCCCACACCAGGCGCAAAAATTGGGGTTTGGTGTGCAATTAATAAACGTATCTCCACAGTTATTGCAATGGATTTTAATTCTAGGAGTTTGTCGGACTTTGGAGCATACGTATGGTAAAATGGTGTAGTGAATAACATATACCATAAGGGGGTGGAATGGGCGCAAAGTTTATACAAGTTGATCGAGAGACGCCGTATTTGTTGCCGCCATCGATTCAA
>JAJRUU010000154.1 GCA_024277605.1 bacterium | reverse complement strand
TAATAGTAAGATTCGCATCTTTAAAAATCACTTGGGAACCATACGCTTTGAATAGGTTGTTGATTTGCAATAAGGTTGACATTTAGATTATTAGCCCTTTATATTTGAAAAACAAAACATTTATGTTAAAGAAACAGGCCGTGCCTGCCCGCATTATTCGGGTTAGATATATCTTTACGGATTTAAACTTCCCAGCTTAAATCAGGAAGCTAATATTATTAAATTCCGCTGAAAATGTCAATGAAAACAAGCAGCATGCTATTGTGGGGGTGGCTCATTTAGGTTTGTACTGTCTGAAAAGACTTGATTTTTTAAAGCCATAGCAATATAATTAATTATATCGCTGGGTTAATTTTTTGCGAACAACGTGAAAACATAAGGAGCTTTGAGGCATTGTGAAACATTGAATGCCAAATAATAACGGGCGGTTGCCCCAGCGCAGACAATTTGGGCAACAGCAGGGTAAGAGCATACCACATTCTTTATGAAGAATGACACCTCAATATAATTAAAACTATGAAATTCGATGCGTTCCCGCTTCACAAGGATTTATTAAGAAGTATCAAAGATACAGGCTTTGACCGCTGTACCCCTGTGCAGGAGCAGACCCTGTTGGAAAGCCTCTCCGGTAAGGATATTATAGCCCAGGCGCAGACTGGTACAGGCAAGACGGCGGCTTTCCTAATCACCATATTTCACCGCCTGTCAACCATCCCTCAGTCGGATAAGAAACCCCACGCCCTGATTTTGGTGCCCACTCGGGAGCTGGCGGCTCAGGTGGAAAGCGATGCGGTCCAGCTGGGGCGCCACCTCAACTTGTCCATTGTTAATGTTATCGGTGGGGTGCCTTACGAAAAACAACTTCAGGCCATAAACAGCGGAGTGGATATAGTGGTGGGGACCCCGGGACGCTTAATTGATTTAATGAAAAGCAACCAGCTTTCCCTGAGGGGTATCAACCATTTTGTCATCGATGAAGCCGATCGCATGTTCGACATGGGATTCGTCCCGGATGTGCGCTATGTTGCCGGCAGAATCCAACCGGTTTCCCGACGGCAGACCATGCTCTTTTCGGCCACCCTGGATGCTCGGGTTTGGCGGCTGGCCGAAAGCTATACGCATGCCCCGCAAGAGATCGAGATTGAACCGGAACAGATTACGGTGGAATCGGTCGAGCAGACGCTCTATCATGTGAGCATGAAGGAAACACTCCCCTTGCTGTTGGGGTTGCTGAAGTTAAGCAATGTTACCAGATCGATTATTTTTACTAACACCAAGGCAGAAGCCGAGAAATTAGGCTTTAAATTATGCGGTAACGGCTATGTCGCTGAGGTATTGACCGGTGATGTGAGCCAAAGCAAACGATTTAAAATCATTGAGCGTATGAAAAAGGGGGACTTGCCGATTTTGGTGGCCACCGATGTGGCTGCACGGGGTCTGCACATCGATGATGTTTCACATGTGATAAATTATGATCTTCCCCAGGATGCGGCTTCCTATGTACACCGCATTGGCCGCACCGCCCGGACCGGAAAGGCAGGCCATGCAATAAGCCTGGCCTGCGAAAAGCTGGTACTGAACCTGGCGGATATTGAAGCCCATTTGGAACATAAGATTGAGCAGATATACCTGGAAGATTGGATGTTAGCGGAAGATAAGGCCGGAAGATTTCACCCGCCTCACCGCAAGGAGGGAGACAGATTTGTTGGGCGTGATAAACATGGGGGCAAACATGGTCAGCAAGCTGGCCGGAGTGCCCCGCGTTCCTCCAGCCGGGTGAAACCAACCAGCCCCGCCGCCCGCTCAAAGAGTGACCGATTGCCACTGGTGAAAAAAGGGACAATGCCCAATACTTCCCGGCCAAGCAGGGAACAATCCTTGGAAGAGCGCAAGAGGCACTACCGGGAAAAATACGGCATTACTTAGGAGTCCGACAGGCTCCTAGGGTCTGATAAGTATTTTAGATAAACATTATAATCATGTAAACTGAACAAGACAAAAATAGCCTCTTTTATAGCCGGATAAATCTCAAGACATTTTTTAGCCGTTTCAATTGCAATCACGGATGCCTTATCGATTGGATAGCCATATACACCAGTGCTTATAGAAGGAAAAGCTATACTGACCAGCCCATTTTCATCTGCAACCTCAAAGCAATGCCGATAACAGCCTTCTAACTTTTCGGGTTCACCTCTGTTACCACCGTGCCAGATGGGCCCAACCGTATGGATAACATGTTCAGCTGGAAGATTATAGCCGTTTGTGATTTTGGCAGCGCCGGTAGCACAGCCATTGAGCGTTCGGCATTCGGCCAAAAGCCCTGATCCTGCCGCCCGATGTATGGCCCCATCTACACCACCACCACCAAGCAACGATGTATTGGCTGCATTAACAATAGCATCTACCCGGAGTTTAGTTATATCGCCTTGGACTATCTTCACCTTCCCAAAGGATTCGGACATTTTGAGACCCCCTGTACTCATTTCTTATACCAAGTTGCAATCAAGCATATACTAAATGGGTAGGGAGGGCTTCAGCACTCGGGCTTTAGCCCTCCGCGCTTTGGTCAGCCTAAAGGCCGACCTACCCGAGTGAGAAATTAGTATCATTTTGAATGCAACTTGGTATTATCCCGAAAAATTCGGGCAGGCACAGCCTGTTTCTTTTAGGACGTTGGCTCATAAACATTATCTCACAATTGGTCTGGCAAACCCAGTCTGAATTTATGAATAGATCGGGTTATATGCTCACCAACGTTACTCCAAATGAATGATCAACACCAAGTCGGGACATATTGTCCTGCCGCGCGAATTTCCTGCTTGTATTGTTTTAAATTGGGCTCCTTCTGCTGAACAAGCGCCCAAAATGCTGATGAATGATTCAAATGGACAGTATGGCATAGCTCGTGGATAAATATATAGCGGACTAAATAATCGGGAAAGAAGAGTAATTTCTGGTTTATACTTATATTCTTTTGCCGGGAGCAACTAGCCCACCTTGAACGTTGATTCCTTACCGTAGGGCGGCTGAATGGCAGCTCCATCTCTTGGCTAACCATTTTCAGCCAAGGGATTAAATGCTTTTTGGCTTTATGCTGAACCCAGTTTTGAAGGACTGCTTTACATAAGTCGTGTTTGCTTATAGCCCCGGAAACCAAAATCGTACTATTACCATTTTCCTTTGCGTACACCCAATGGGTGGCTAGCGGCTTATATTCCACTAAAAATTTCTCATTGATTGCCTGGAGAGGAATCCGTTCCGGTAACGAGTCAGATGGTTCGGGTTTGCAGTTGCGTAGTTTCTCTATCCGACTATATGCGTTTTCTATCCACGACTGTTTTAGCCTGATAATATTGGGGATTTGACTATGATTGAACCCACGAGGAACAACCAAAACTAAACCGTCCCGCACTGACATATTCAAGCTGACGCGCTTATCCCGTTTGCTTTCTCTAATGGAATATTTTGGCATTTTTTGTCCGCTGTACTAAAATAAATCTTGTAGTTTCGCAGGATTGTGGGTTACGGTAAATATTTTCTGAACCTTATAAGCGCTTTCCATTTATACAAAACTACCAATTACTGAAAAGTGTATGTATTATAGTGGAAAAGGGGTTATAATGGAAGGAGTTTTTGGGCGCAAATCAGGTGTTTTAGTGGGGACAAGAGGATGACAGAGAAGATAAAAGTTGCTGTATTCCGACCATATAAATTTAATATAGGCCAAAGGATTCTACTAAAAAGCGGGCCACGTAAGGGAGATTGGGAGGTGGTTGGTATTAGCGAAAGTAAAGTTAAATTGCGCTGCCCCATCTCCAGTAGAGATTTTGAGTGGGACCGGTTTTGTTATTTTGTGGAAGAGCGAGATGATATTAAGTGGCCTACTACTGATTAGCTGGAATCAATTTTTTAAAACAGGCACACATGATGTGGTATGTGTATATTTTGGAATGTAATGACCGAACCTATTACACCGGGATAACGACTGATTTAGAAAGACGAGTGGAAGAACACAACACTTCTGTCCAGGGCGCAAAATACACCCGGGGCAGAAGGCCTGTGCGAATGGTTTATTCCATTAAATTGCCCCATAAATCTGCCGCCCAAAAAGAAGAATATAGAATAAAAAAATTAAGCAAAGCGGAAAAACTCAACATTATAAAGGGCGTATTGCCCAATTAAAGGCTAGGAGTCTGTCGGGCTTAAGTTGTCAAAAATAGTGAACAAGCCGCAATTAATAAATAAATCTGCAGACAAACGATTTTTAATTATCAACCTGATACAAAAGTCGGTTTTTCCGGCAAACTTACGCTCAAATTTATCTCC
>JAJRUU010000153.1 GCA_024277605.1 bacterium | reverse complement strand
TCCTTTTTCGCCTACCAGTTCTATCCTGCCTGAACGCCCATTGGTAAAACGAGCACAATCCAGCAGTATTTTCACCCCGTTATTCAAATTCAAAATAGCGCTAAAGCCATCTTCCAGATACGTATTATATATCTTGCTGGTTTCGCAGTAAACCTGCCGCACCTCAGCTTTAGTTATATAGCGTATAAGGTCGAACAGGTGAATGCCAATGTGTAACATAGCGCCCCCACCGGCGATGCTTAACTCATCCTGCCAAGGCAAGTTGAATGCTTCAGCCCGCAGATAAAGACCAAGAGTGTGTAACTTTCCTACTTTATCCTGCTGCTTTATTATTTCCTGCACCAGAATATTATAGCGCAGGGTTTGGGCAATCATCAACTTTATGTTGTTGGTTTGTGCCGCATCTGTTATGCTTCTGGCCCCGGCGACATTTATTGCCATAGGTTTTTCAAGCAGTATATGCTTACCTGCCTGGGCTGCCTGTTTGCATATATCAGGATTATGGTTAGGGGTAGTAACCACCACCAATGCTTGTACCTGAGGGTCGGCGATTAGTTGACGGTACTCGGAGTAGTAATTGATTCCATGCTGCCGGGCAAAATCATCACCCAACTGACGATTGCGGCGGCATATGGCCACCAGCTTTGCGTTTGGTATATCATATAAAAGATGCCTGGCGTACCTAGCTCCATGCGCTCCAAGACCGATTATGCCAAATCCCAGTGGTTTGTTCATCTGTTGCTAATCCCCTTTGTTTACCATCCTAGTAGCCACGATATTCACTCCTGTGGCAAGTATATCGGCGGCCAACACCTGGCCGATTTTGATCGGAGCCGGAACTTTGAGCCTGGCCAAGTGACGCATAACCGGCATCAAAAGCTGGCGCTGCAATTCCTGGTCACTTTTAACGCTTACCAATCGATGCTCCCCGCCGATTACCTCAATGGTGGTGGTTAGCGAGCGGGTAGGGCAGTGCAGTTCCTTCTCCGCATAACGCTTGCCTTTAGAACATAGCGCCCCCTCTATGAGTTTTATTCCCCCGCCCACACAGCTTACCCTGAGCTGACAACTTACAGGGCAGATTATGCAGGTAAACTCACGTCTCATCTGATCTCCACTTTAATCGTATTTCCCGCTAATAGCGGGGGCAGGTTCACTTCCAACTGGATCAGCTCCGGTGGATTGACCCGCTGCTTAATCTGTTGTTTTATGGTTTTTCGCCCGCTTTTTACTATTATATATTTATTCCGTCCCGGTGTAGTTACTCTAAAGCTCAGCAGCCTTTTTCCGTGGGCGCTTATTTGCTGCGGCACTACGTATTTAATACCCGCACCGGCTTGGACTCGGAGTAAAGGCAACTGTGATTGTCCATTTGCTATATAAGCAGCGGCGGCCTGACCCACACTTTTAGCCTCTTTGGATAACTGATCCACTATATCATAAACATGCAGCACATTGCCGCAGGCATAAATACCAGGGATGCTGGTTTGACCGGTCTCATCTACCAGAGGGCCAGCGGTAAGTCTGTCCAACTCAATTCCAGCCTTCCGTGTGAGCTCGTTTTAAGGAATCAGACCCACCGATAAAAGCAGGGTATCACACGCCAATTTTCGGCTACTACCCGCTAAAATACCCCCACGCGGGCCGACTTTAGCGATACTTACCCCGGTTATCCGATGTTCTCCATAAATATCGGTGAGCGTATGGTTTAAATACAGGGGAATGTTGAAATCTTCCAGGCATTGGGTTATATTACGCGGCAATCCTCCGGGATAGGGCAGCTTCTCCGCTACACCCAATACTTCAGCGCCTTCCAAGGTTAAGCGGCGGGCCATAATCAGGCCGATGTCGCCGGAACCCAGGATGAAAAAACGTTTACCCGGCATACGATTCTTAAGATTTATGAAATTCTGGGCCACTCCGGCGGTATAGATTCCGGCCGGACGAGTACCTGGAATACCAATTGCCGCACGAGTACGCTCGCGGCAGCCCATGCTTAAAATAACCGCATTGGCACAAACTAGATGCAATCCTTGCTGGTTACAGGCGGTTATTTTTTTTTCAGCGGTTAATTCAGTAACTAGTGTGCCTGTCCAGCATTCTATATCCGACTGTTTAAGCTGATCAATAAATATTTGAGCATATTCAGGGCCGCTGAGCGCCTCTTTAAATATTTCACGCCCAAATCCGTTATGAATACACTGGTTTAAAATACCTCCCAGGTAATCCTCACGCTCAATCAGCAGTACATCACGGACCCCCGCCTGCCGGGCCGCCACAGCCGCCGCCAGACCCGCCGGGCCGCCGCCAATCACCACTAATTCCCTGTTTTTGAATAGCACTTAAGCAACTCCTTAGTGGAACCAATAAACATATGGGAACCCGGCCCGTGCAAGGTTATTTCCTCAGTTGTGTGTTCTTGCAGCATATCTACAATACGAGGCAGGCAATAGCCCCCCTGACACCGCCCCATACCGGCCCGGCAGCGGTATTTTACGGCGCTTACACTTTTTGCGCCTAATGTATTTTGGATGGCCGCCACAACCTCTCGCCGGGTTACCTGCTCACAGCGGCATACCATCTCACCGGATAGAGGGTCTGCTTTAATCTGAGCCGCTTTTTTCGCTATTGATAGATTATTAAAACTGGTTTTTGGTTTACGTATCGGATTAAAATCAGGATTGGTTTCTAACTTTAAGCCTTTTGCGATAAGCTTTCTCACTAGCTGGGCAATGGCCGGTGCAGCCGATAAGCCGGGTGATTCAATACCTAGCAGATTAATGAATCCCTTTACTTTAGGCTCTTCTTGTATTAGAAAATCGCTGAATCCGGTTGAGCCGGGGCGGCATAATTTGCTGCGTATCCCGGTATATCCGGCGATAAAATAGCGGCGGTCTATGCTTGGTAAAAGTTGTCGGGCTTCTCTGTATAGCCTGTTTAGTATTGGTCTTGTGGTGCGGTAATCTTCACGGCCATTTATATATTCGGCGCTGGGGCCGATTAATATATTACCGTCGATAGCAGGGGTAAGATGAATCCCCAAACCGCCGCTACCGGCCACCGGTACCGGATAGACCATGGAGTTGATCATTTTAGCCCACTCTTTATCCCGCACCCAATCCTCGCCGCGGCAGGGATAGATGCGATAGCCGCTTATGCCTGCCAACTCCGCCAGCTTATCGGCCCACACCCCAGATCTGTTTACCAGATAGCGACCGCTATACGCACCATTATTGGTGATTAGCTTAAATTTATTTTTTGACCGGTCAATTTCTGATACCTGAGTATTGAGCTTAATATGCACCCCGTTTAACTGTGCATTTTCGGCTAAGGCGATATTCAGCGTATAGGGTGAGAAGATGGCCTCACCCTGGGAGGATAGGGCGGCTATACCGTTTATGTACGGTTCCCGCTGTTTTAACTGCGGCTTATCAAGAATCTTTAAATCTGCAATCCCACTTTTTTCAGCGTCTTTTTCCATCTGCGCAAGTGTAGCTAATTCCCGCTTATGCTGAGCCACAATCAGCTTGCCTACCCGGCGGTAGGGAACGCCAAGCTCTCGACAGAACTTTGGGAATTGCTTGCTTCCGGCAATATTCAATGTAGCTTTCAGGCTGCCCGGAGGAACCTGAACCCCGGAATGCACCACCCCGCTGTTACGCCCGCTGGCCCCGCGGGTGACATCATGTTCTTTGTCCAGCAGTAATATATTCCAACGATAGCGGGATAATTCACGGGCAATCGCACACCCCACCACTCCAGCTCCGACTATAATTACATCGTAATCCATGTTTTTATACTGATATATTCATTAATTTAATGATATAATTTAATTACATATCTATATGTAATAGATCCTGAATCGTTGGAGTCATAAAACATTGATCAAGGTTTGCGTTCCATGGGGTACTATAAGCACCTCATCCGAACTACCCAGCAGCCCTTTGGCCAAACCCAAGGCTTCTGTCATGTTTTGGGCCGGTATAAAGCCCACCTGTTTTACCAGTTCAGGGCAACAACTACCCACTACCAGCACCCGGCAATGTTTAAGCACCTGCGCCATAACGTAGGCCCGCTGCGCCCCCGGCTGTGAGGGGGGTGAGGGGGGGGATAAATCCCCTTTTTCTAAGCCAGAGATGATTTTGTCTGGATCGGATGCTTGGCTCATCAGTTTAAAAAACCCTTGCTCAGCCAGTCCCCCTCCGATGCCCTCTGTGGCTTTTGCGGCTAAAATGATTATACCACCCTTGGCTACCGCCGGTTTTGCTTTAAATACCAGATAGCTTGCCGCCCGTGAAAGCTGATAGATATTAGCGTCTTTAGGTGCGCCGACACCGGCGATTATCATCTTATAAGGATGGTCTATAGATACGGTTGACATTTGTCGGGCTTTATCGACTAAGGTTTCAAATACGGCCTTAGAATTACCGGTAGCTAAATGGGTGATTCGCTGTTTTTGATCCAAAATTACGTTTACTATAAACCTAAGTCCCGCTTTTTCAGCGATTTCCTCCAGCGCCTGGCGAAATGGATTCTGACAGATATTATCAATCCTGACGCCTGCTTGCTTAAGCATAGCCAGGGAATGGGTATGGGAAATAGTTGTCTCACCGGCTAAACCGATAGCGACGGTTTTACCGCCACCGCTGTATCCCGCATACTGGTGCAACTCTACCAGGCCTATACTAAGCAATATGTCTGCCTCATAAGCCAGTTTGTTAATGGCTATAGGCACGCCGGTTTCGGTTTGCCCTAAAGCCTGCAATTGCTTTTTAAAAGTGGCGCAGTGATCTATTACCCTATAACGTTTTATAGTGTCAGCGCCTACCAGCGCTTCTTTTTCTTCTCGTGTACTGGGGCGGTGCAGGCCGGTTGCCACTATAATAGAAATATCAGTGTCCCTGATTCCGGCGTGCTTTAATTCCGCTAATACAGGAGGCAGCAACAGCAGGGTGGGGCAGGGGCGGCTGGCATCGGTTATTGCCAGGCAAACTCTATCGCCGGGGCGGGCCAGTTCTCTTAAGGGAGCGGCAGCAAGTGGGGATTGCAGACTTTTGCTAAGCGCGTGTGTTACATCAGCTACAGGTGGGGCGGGGTTCAACCCGGCTACTTTAGCCCGCATTCCTTCCGGGAGTTCAAAGTTTAATTCCTGTAAGTCATAGGCGATGCTGTGTATCATCTACTTCTCAATAATGATCAGGAACTTATCTCCCTGGGGTATGACTTCAAGTATTTTATAACCCGACTCTTCCGCTGATGAGGGGATGTTTTTAACCGGTTCTCCAGGATTTACCAACACCTCCAGTATATCGCCTGGTTCAAGCGTGTCCAGTTTCAAGCGGGTCTTCACATAGGTCATGGGACAGGTTTTGTCGGTTATATCTAAGTGGTATGTCATGGTTAATAATCCAGGGTATCTTGAACAAGGGGACAGGTCCCCAATGGGTTTATTTATCACTTGCCCAGCTAACGAACCCCAAAGTCCGACAGACACCCAGGAAAGCAAAAAATGGCAGCAGGCAAATTATGCCCGACTTGCCGGGTTCCCGACTTGCCGGGTTCCCGACTTGTTGGGTTCCCAACCTGTTGGGTTATAGCATGCGCTTCATTACTTTGCCGCTAGCGGTTTTTGGGAGGGAATCCCTAAACTCCACCACCCGCGGTACTTTATAGGGGGCCAGGAAACGTCGGCAATATATTTTTATTTCCTTCTCCTGTATCTTCTGTCCCTCTTTAGGCACGATAACCGCTTTGGGTACTTCCCCACGATGAGCATCAGGAATGCCGATTACCGCCGATTCCGCTACCTGCGGATGTCGTCACAGCACGTCCTCGATCTCACGGGGGTAAACATTTGAGCCATGCACAATCAGCATCTCTTTTTTACGGTCTACGATAAAGATATATCCCTCTTCATCTATCCGCGCCATATCGCCGGTATGCAGCCAACCGTCAATCAGGGATTTTTTGGTAGCCTGGGGCCGGTTAAGATACCCCTGCATTACATTGGGCCCTCTAACCAGCAGCTCACCAACCTCATTGGCTTTGGCTAGGTTGCCCTGATTGTTGAGTATCTTAACCTCCACATCCGGCACCGGTAAGCCGACCGAACCGGCTTTGGCTTTTTGTGGGGGATTTATAGCTACGACTGGAGAAGCCTCGGAAAGACCATACCCCTCCAACAAAGTCCGCCGGAATTTCTGCTGAAATTTCTCTAATACCTCAACTGCCAAGGGGGCTCCCCCGCTGACATATATCCGCACCGGGTTCATCCAGCGTGCCACCCAGCTAAGGCTCATCTGGCTGAACAGATTGTACACGGTGGGGATGCCCACCATAACGCTTGGACGCAGGCGAACTACGGCCTGGCGTATTTCATCGCGGGCAATGGTTTCCAGTAAAATTATACGGGCGCCAAGGAAGCAGGGGAAAAAAACGGTAACCGTAAGCGTAAAGGAGTGAAAGAGGGGTAGAAATACCAAAAAGCGGTCTTTATGTGAGAGCTTGATCACCTTAGAACATGAGCTTACATTAGCTATGATGTTATTATGTGAAAGCAGGGCCCCTTTGGGATGGCCGGTGGTGCCGGAGGTATATATAATGATGGCCCTGTTGTCGGGGTTTAGTTTGGGGAGTTGCACGGAAGTATTGGGTGCGAGTAATTTGTCAAAGGACACTTGCCCGGAGCAGGACTGCCTGGAGCGGGCCTGCCCGGAGCGTACTTCCCCCACCATAATGGTATTTTTTAACGTATCCAGTTTGCTACAGGCAGCCAGCTGACGGCTGAACTTGGCACTGCTTATAAGGGTAGCAGCCTCACAGTCTTCCAGGATATAGGCTGCTTCGTTAGGGGTCAGGAAGCTGTTTATCGGTACCAGCACTCCCCCGGCCTTGAAAATTCCGAACATAGCTATTATATACTCAGGACAATTGGGGAGTAAAACAGCTACCTGGTCTCCGGTTTTAAGCCCCAGCTGTCGCAGGTTTTGAGCAAGACAGATAGCCCGTTGATTTAATTCTTCATACGATAGCTGTTGGTTTTTAAAAACAATCGCTTTGCGCTTCGGGCCTGCTTTGGCGCTGTTTGCGAGCATATCACCTAACGTCATAGCCTTTCCTCCGTATAGTCAGGCTATAATCTAGCAGAATCCTGAGCTTATAGCAAGCCTAACCAGTGGGAATCCTGTTCTGATATGAGGGGTCAAATTGGAAGGGTTTTGATGATCAAAGCTGATATGGAATCAGTTTATATTCTTCAGGTATGCAATTACGATATGTTCTTTTTTACCCGAAAAATTCTGATCTTGTTATGCGCAAATCGAGATTTAGTTGAAAAATATAAATTTATCAGCTTCCTGCCCCCTTGGGCAAGCAAAGTTTTATTGGACTTTGGGGTTCGTTAGCTGAGGCAAGTGAGAAATATAGCCCATTGGGGACATGTCCCCGGGGACCTGTCCCCTTAACGAAAATGAACGGGAAAATGGATATGTTTGTCACTTGTCGCAGTAGAATCATCCAAAGTCCGACAGGCTCCCAGGGGGCACTTACTCCCGGCTGGCTTCTTCAATTAATTGCTCAATGAGTTTTTTTACAGGTATGATTTCATTACATCTATATGCATTCGATCCGGCAAATACAAAAGCCTCGTCCAGGTTTCCATCCGCCGCATTGGCCAAAACCCTGGCTATACAATATGGGGCGGGTTTAGGGTCGCACGTTCTAAGACAATGAAAATTGCAGATGTAGGTGGCGGTTTCGCCTCGGTTTATTTTTTCCACAAAGCTGTTTTTAATGACCCTTCCGGGCATGCCCACCGGACTGCTTATAATGACCAAATCTTCTTTTTTTGCATTCAAGTAAGCTTGTTTGAATTTATCAGGGGCATCACATTCGGTTGTACAAACAAAACGGGTCGCCATCTGAACCCCGGAAGCGCCAAGTGCAAGAAACCGGGAAATATCCTTCCCATCGAAAATACCGCCGGCTGGAATTACAGGTACATTTACCCCCATAGATTTAACGGTATCAACGACTTCACTGACTATGCTCTCGAGTGTAGGCGCTGTATTATCTTTCAACTGTTGCGGTGAAAACCCTAAATGACCGCCGGCCTTTTCCCCCTCCACAATGACAGCATCAGGAATTCTGTTGAAGTTTCTCTGCCATTTTTTGCATATGATTCTAAAAGCCTTTGCAGAAGAGACAATAGGCGCTAGTTTGATGTCTTTGCCTTTGGTTAATTTGGGAAGGTCCAGCGGGAGCCCTGCCCCGGAAATTATTAAGTCTGCCCCTTCTTCAACAGAGGCATTTACCAGATTCTCATAATTTGAAAGGGCCACCATAACATTAACCCCAATTACCCCCTTGCTCATACGTCTGGCTTTCCGTATTTCACGCCTTAGGGCTTCTTCGTTCGCTCTTACAAATTCAGATCCCGGTAATTCTTCAAATCTCCCTAAACACACACTGGCAATAACACCTACACAGCCTTCATTTGCCACCGCCGCTGCAAGATTGGCCATCGATATTCTGACTCCCATTCCACCCTGGATTATAGGAGGATTAATCTCTAAATTGCCAATTTTCAGTGTGGGAAAGCCTGATTTGTGCATATTTGTTTCTCCCTTGAACTATAGACTTTTACTATGTTAATAGTTAATAGCTAACAGCCTAACCCCATCTTCAAATTGTACTTCTATTTTCGTCTGGTCAATCTTTTTCGTCACCAGCCCTATTCCATAAGCCGTATGGCGTATTATTGCGGCATCTTCATAATTCTTTTTCAGACTATAGTCCTGGGCGCTGTCTGGGTCATAATGTGCCGTAAGCTCAGCCCATTTTTTAGCGGGGGAAGTTTTAGCTTTCCGGGAAGTTTTGGGCTTTGCTTTTTTTGTGGTTTTTTCTGCTTTTTCAGCGAGTGCCAGGCTTTTAGGTTTACGGTAATTATGTTGTGCATCGCAGGCTCTACACATAACCTTGCGTATTTTGGCATCTTCCATGGCTGAAACAACATGATCCGTATCAGCCTTGCATTTCCCGCAATAAGCCAAGACTTCCTGGCCTGCTTCAATCTTGTCTTTGATTATTTTCTTCAAGGTTTGTTTCCTCTAATTAATAAGGACGGCTATTTGTCTGAGATCTGATATTCGCTCTTTCTACGTAAGGCGTCTTTGCTTTAGCAATAGTGTTATCCCTTAATACCCTGGAAAATTTTTCCTTATCCTTTAGCGAGAGGATGTTTATCGCTTTGCCTTTTTCACCGGCCCGAGCGGTTCTGCCTATCCTATGGGTATATTGTTTGCTGTCTGCGGGGATATCATAATTATATACATGAGAAACACCCTTTATGTCAAGACCCCTTGCGGCAACGTCCGTGCATACCAGCACCTGGGCTTTTTTGGTATGAAAATGTTTAATCGCCTTATTTCTCTTATCCTGGGAAATACCGCCGTGGATAGCGATAGCTTCTATTCCTGAGTATTTTAGGTTTTCGGCGATCATGTCGGTACTCCTTCGGGTATTACAGAAAACCATGCCCAACTCTGCCGTCTCATGCTTTAACAAGTGTACCAATAAAGAAAATTTTAATCCACCTGAAATTTCATAACATACCTGGGTTAATTTTAGAGGATCGACAAAAGATTTGGTGACAACTTTAGCCACTTCCGTAGTATGTCTTTTAGCGAGGTCGTTTATCTCACCTGAAAGCGTTGCTGAAAACAAGAGTGTTTGTCTTTGTTTAGGGCATCTTTTTATAATTTTTTCAACATCGTCAACGAACCCCATATCAAACATCCTGTCAGCCTCGTCCAGAACGAGGGTCTTCAACCTATCAAACCTGATAGTATTTTTGCTGAGATGGTCAAGTATCCTTCCCGGAGTGCCAACGACTACATCAGCTCTTCTTAATTCCTTAATCTGTGGGCCGATAGAAACTCCCCCATAAACCGCAGCAAATCTTGTCGGCTGCTGGGCTGAAAACAGCTTTAAGCTGTTTGAAACTTGCTCCGCAAGCTCTCTGGTCGGCGTCAGAATTAATGCCTGAATTCCATGGCCTCTTTTAATAGTCTGGATAATGCCCGCACCAAAAGCCAGCGTCTTCCCGGAACCGGTGGCAGAACCGGCCATGATGTCTCTTCCGGCAAGCACCAGCGGGATGGTTGTCTCCTGTATTAACGTGGGCTTTGAAAAGCCCTGCTGTCTTATTGCGCTTAATATAGGCTCTTTTAGCCCAAGTTTCATAAATGGGCTGAGATCAGCCTTGTTTAATTTACTGCTTTCCTGATTTTCTCTGTCTTTCATTGTTTCTCCATATATAGCCATTTCTCTATGGCTAATTAAGGCGCTAATATTTTATTAAGATCTTGCTTAATCTAGTTTATTTATAAAGTTAAACAATATTTGCTGCGCCAATTTTACCAGACCCCACAATAAGATAAGCTCTTATTTCCATTTGGTTGCAAGAAAAGTATGCAGGAATCTGATAAACTGCATATAATTTCATATAATTATGGTTTTGTTTGTCAACTACCCCGAAAAAGGTCGGGGCAACTGCTTTTTGGGAAAAGTTAATAAGGTAAGTATGAATGGTATCTTTTTCAAAGGGCAGAATTTGATCAAATAGGCAGTAGGTGGGTACGAAACCCACCTACTATCGAATCTTGATGCCTACTTTTTTACAACATTGGATGCCTGAAGTCCCTTGGGACCCTCAACGACATCCAGGCTTACAGCTTGTCCTTCGGCCAAAGATCTGAATCCATTGCCATTGTCCGTAATAGCTGAGAAATGTACAAAGACATCCTTGCCATCTTCTAGTTCAATAAAACCAAAACCTTTAGAATCATTAAACCATTTTACGGTACCATCCGCCATATAAAAACACCTCCTTCTTTAAACTCCGGACAATTCAAGTCCGGGATAGCAAGGTTTTACCCTGCCAGTCTTCCGGGATTCTTAAATATAAAAAAAGCCGCAAAATTCCCTTGGGTTTTTGCGGCTCTCAATTACAACAAAAAAATTCCCAGAATCATCAAGTACTATTTATACACTAACTGAATTAGCCTGTCAAGGTTTTTTTTCATTGTGTCATGTCATGCTAACATTGTTGGGTAAAAGTGACAAATGACAAATTATCATGCTGTTTGGTATAGTGAATATTTGGGTTGTATTTGACATTTGGACTTCTTCCCTTTGACCCGAATAATTCGGGCATTATTAACAACAAAACCACATCTGCCTGATAATATTAACTTTGGCAGCTTCCACACAATAATTTTCAGGCAAGCAAAGTTATCATGGACGTTGGCTTTAGACTCTTTTTGATAATAAGTCCAGGCCATGCCTGGTCTGGCAAATCATATAT
>JAJRUU010000152.1 GCA_024277605.1 bacterium | reverse complement strand
TAATGGGGCGCATCCCTTGATTATGGATAATATCGTGTATAGTAACGGCTGGGTAGGTATAGGCGCCAGGGTGGGGGGATTTCCCACTATTGTCAACAATAAGGTGTATCACAATGGAGTGGCCAGATTACCCGACCGCGGGGCGGGGATAGGCATTAAGGAATCATTTGTGCCTTTGGTGGAAGGAAATGAGGTTTACAGTAATCGCTTTGCCGGTATAGGGCTGCGGCGCAAGGCCTCGGCCATAATCAGGAATAATGAGATGTATAATAACGGCTATTCCGGCATAGGGTTGGATTCAGCCGTCTCAGTATTGATTGAGGGTAACCATATACATAATAACGGCAAAGCCGGTATTGGAATGACCAATGCCTCCTCGGCCGTCATCAGGAAAAATCATATTCATCATAATATAAACGCTGCTATCAGCCCCAAGACCGATGGGGGCGTAATCATTGAGGACAATGACATCCACGATAATGGCGAACCATATTCAGGAACCCCTCCGGAGGCAACCGATCCGGATTATAATCCACTAACCGGCAAAATAGAAAAACAAACCCCGGCGGCTCCAGGACTTCCCAATCCCTCATTTTTTAACTGGATCAACCAGGACAATCAGCCGAAAGAAGAAAAGAAGAAGTAATACAGCCAGGAGTCAATGACTCTTCAGGGGTACATGACCCCTTTAGGCATTCTTTTTGTGATTATGCTTTAATCGATTGTTAAGCGGCGTGACCATACCCCCGGAGACTACCAGTTTTATTCCCTCTTCGACCGTCATGGATAAGGGAATAATGTCATCTTTGGGCACCATGATCAACATGCCGGAGGTGGGATTTGGGGTGGTTGGGATGAATATATTTATCAACTCTTTTTCAGTAAAGCGCTGTGGCTCGCCGGTAGTGGTGCAGGTAATAAAGCCGATTGAATAAACGCCTTTTCGAGGGTATTCCACCAGCACGACTTTACTGAAAGAATCCTGACTGGACAGGGAAATAGCATACAGGAACTGCTTAGAAGCCCCGTATATGCTATTTACCAAGGGGATTTTGTTCAATAAATTTTCACCAAATTCCATCAGCTTGCTGCCTATTATATTGGTAACCACCAATCCGGTAAAAAATACGATCAGGATGGTAAGTGTAATCCCTAAACCCGGTATGTAGATGCCCTGATAACCCGTAAACGATAGGAAATCCAGCAGCCGCTGCACTAGCGGTTGGGAGAGATTGTCCACCTTCTTAAACAAGAAGGCCAGCATAAAATAGGTTATAAATATGGGCAGAATAGTCAGTAGTCCGGCGATGAAAATATTGCGCAATTTATGTCTTATCTTAGTCCACATTGTTCACCTCTAAAAAAATAATGTACTAATGAGCTAGTTGCAAAAGTCGTATTTGGGTAGCCGCAGGCTTTAGCCTGCGATTTGCAAGCTACACGAAAACAACCGGTTACGCAAACTAAAGTTTGCGGCTGGGACAGGTCCCCCTTCAATTTTGAGACTTTTGCAAGAGGCTCTAATAATAGAATATATAAGCTAGTGCAATGTTTGTCAAGCAAATACAGATGATTAGCCCTGTGCTGTTTCAGAATTAGCTGCTTCGTTGAAATTGCTTGTTAATATCAGATAAGTGGTAGCGTATAAGCGTCGGTCGGCCATGCGGGCAGTTAAACGGGGCTTTGAGTTTGGCCAGTTGTGCCAGCAGGCTGGCGATTTCTTCTGTTTGCAGCACATGATGGGCTTTAATGGCTGAATGGCAGGCGATCTTATGTAGTAAGCTTTCCTTTGTTTCAGCCTGGCTTGGTTTGCGTTCTGAAAGCAGGCCGGCAATGATGTCCTGTATAGCCTGAGGTGCGGCATCGGCGTCGAGATAGGCTGGAGCAGCGCTTAGTATATAGGTATTACCCCCAAAAGCAGCAATTTCAAAGCCCACTTCAGTTATTGTATCTATGTGTTCCTCTATAACGCTTACCTCCCGGTGAGAAAGTTCCAGGGTTTGAGGAAAGAGCAATTGTTGCTTGGGAACTGAGCTGCTTAGCAGATTGTTGACCAGCTTTTCATAGAGTACCTTTTCATGGGCGGCGTGTTGATCAATAATCACCAGCTCCTGTTGGCTCTGACATAGGATGAAAGTCCGATTGAACTGCCCGATGGGGATCAGGGAACTGAAGAACTGAGCATTGCTGGGGGCGGTTTCGGGAGTTAAATCAAGCTGAGGCTGAGGCTCCGGCTCTGACTTAACATCAGGCTTGGTGTTGGGTGGAGTTGGCTTCCAGGGTGGTGCTTCAGCCGATATACGAGTCTCCAGATAATGGGCCAAGGCATCTTTAATCTGTTGCTGATGAACGTTTATTTCCACTGCATTATGGGCAGGATTTGCAAGTGGAGAGGGACTGATGCTAAACTGAGGTGTAGCTGAAACAGTAGCCAAAGCCTGGCGTATTCCATCCACCACCAATTGTCTGATTGCTTGAGGGTGGGAAAAACGTACCTCCGTCTTGGCCGGATGAACATTTACATCCACTAATTCCGGCGCTACCTCCAGAAACAGCACCCATATCGGATGGCGGCCACGGGGCAATAAGCGCTGATAAGCATCATATGCGGCACGGTTGATGAGTCGATCCTTAACCAGCCGTCTATTTACAAAAACAGATTGATAATCGCGGTTTGTGCGGCTGAGCTGGGGCCGCGACACATATCCACTCAGGCGCAGTTTGTCGTTTTCATGTTCTACCGCTATTAACTGTTTAGCCAGATTGATGCCGTAGAGTTCCGCTATCCTTTCCCTTGCATCGTTGCTAGTGACCTCAATTAAAGGCTTATCCTGGTGGTAGAGGCTTAGCTGAACCTGGGGATGAGCCAGGGCGATTTGCGAAATATAATGGGTTATGTGGCCCAGTTCGGTGGTGGTAGTTTTCAGGAATTTATATCTGGCTGGAATATTAAAAAACAGGTTGTTGGCTTCTATTATAGTACCGGGCGGGGAGCCGGTTTCAGTTACCCGTTTAATCCTGCCGCCTTCGATGACAATCTGGGTGGCAGCCAGCGCCTCTTTGGTCTTGCTGGTCAGCTTCATTTTACTCACCGCCGCAATACTGGGCAGCGCTTCACCCCTAAAGCCCAGACTGCTGATATTAAACAAATCCTGGTCGTTCCTTATTTTGCTGGTAGCATGACGTTCTAATGCCAGCAAGGCATCCTGTTGATTCATGCCCCAGCCGTTGTCACTGACTCTGATAGACCGTTTGCCTCCCTGGTTTATGGAGACAGATACCTGAGTGGCCTTCGCATCCAGTGAGTTTTCCAGTAGTTCTTTGACCACTGAAACCGGGCGTTCCACCACCTCGCCGGCGGCGATTTTATGTACTAGTGCATCTGGAAGAATAGCGATTCTGTTTTTCATGGGATTGTTTTTTTACACCCCGCATTCTGAGCATACCAGGATTGATATAAACAAACTTGGGTTGATCGGTTAACAGGAAGCCAAGAGCTTACCCCGATCTATTCATAAATTTAGACTGGGTTTGCAAGACACCCATTGTGAGATAAGGTTTATGAGCCAAGGTTTATGAGCCAACGTCCAATAAAACTTTGTTTGCCCGAGGCGGCTGATCAGGAAGCTGATAAATTTATATTTTTCAACTAAATATCGATTCGCCCATAACAAGACCCGAACTTTTCGGGTTAAGGCATCTTTAGCAGACGAAAGCCAATCCCGCTGTATCTGATGCCGGGTAAGAAGTTGGATCGATCAGCACAGCGAACGCTGTTTGCAGCCAAGCCCCAGCCGCCGCCACGGTTAACCCGGTATGCCCCACTATCCGGTGGGTCGGTTTGGTCTTTTTTGGTCAAAGTTGAAGAAGGCGTTTTTTGGTACCAGTCCTGACACCATTCCCATACATTACCGTGCATGTCATACAATCCCCAGGCATTGGGTTTTTTCTGGGCTACCCGATGAGTTCGTTTTTCTGAATTATCCTTATACCAGGCATATTCCTGGAGTTTGCTCTCATCATCGCCATGAGCAAACTTGCCGCTGCCCCCTGCCCGGCAGGCATATTCCCACTCGACTTCGCTGGGTAACCTGTATTTGTTTGTTTTCTCTAGCTGGTTTAGTTTCTCGATAAATTTCTGCGCATCATACCAGGATACATTTTCCACCGGACAGGTATCCCCACAATCCTTAAATTGGGAGGGTTTGTTCCCCATAATTGCTTTCCACTGCTCTTGGGTTACCTCAGTTGTCTGTAGGTAGAATCCTTGAGTCAAGGTTGCTTGCTGTTGTTTTTCATCCGCACCACGTTCGGATTCATGTGCAGGGCTGCCCATCATGTATGTACCAGGGTGGATATAGACAAACTCAATACCGGCAATGTCGGTTTTCCTTTTCTCAATCTTTTCACATACGGTAATCAGTAGCTTGTCAGCCTCTTGGGAATAATCACCCTTATGTCCAGCTTTGCGGAGATAGGCCTCAAGGCAGGTTTTTGCTTTGTTTGGTTTGCCGGTTTGCCACAAGGCGACACCCTCATAGTAGAGCATAGCGTCTTTTCTGGGCCCGCCCAACTCTTTTATCTCCTCTATGGTGTTGAGAAGCCTTCGAAATGCCCCCGCTTTGTACTGTTTAGTCAGCTTGGCATTTAGCAGATCGTAACGAAATCCAAGGGGGAATTCGGCCCACACGGGTGAAGCCGCTGTTAGATACGTTATTATTACGATTAGCCTGAAAATAGATTGTTTTTTTAAACACAAGAATCGTCGCATATGTCTGCCGGAAGGTCGTTGGTGGTTATATTATTCAACCCGAATAATTCGGACCTTATTAACAGCAAAACCACATCTGCCTGATAATATTAACTTTGTCAGCTTCCACACAATAATTTTCAGGCAAGCAAAGCTATCATGGACGTTGGTTTTAGACTCTTTTTGATAATAAGTCCAGGCCATGCCTGGTCTGGCAAATCATATATAAACTTATGAATAGATCGGGTCAATAAAGTATTTGCTAACCCGCAAATTTAATTTATTAGCTGAACATTATTGAGCCGGGAGTTGGGTTGTGACCACCAGCTTTTGTGCGCCAGCCATTCTGGCTGTATCCATAATGGTTACCACCTTGCCATGCAATGTCGAGCGGTCAGCTTTTATAATGAGGGTCTTGGAAGCGCT
>JAJRUU010000151.1 GCA_024277605.1 bacterium | reverse complement strand
TCCTCTCCCTTGGGGGAGAGGATCAAGGTGAGGGGGATTTTAAAACCGGGTTTTCCCCTCACCCTAACTCTCTCCCCAGAGGGGAGAGAGAACTAAAAGACATTTTGCCGCTGGTGCAAAAACTTGGAGCGGACACTACTGATCTATTTCATAGGTTTATCTAAGATTTGCCGGATTCCCTATTGTATGAGGCCTAAACATGAGTCCATGAAAACTTTGTTTGTCTGAAGCTCATTGCTGAGAAGCTGACAAACTTAACATTATCAGTCAGATGTAGTTTTGCCGGTAACAATGGTCAATTTATTCGGGTTAAACACCATTGACAGGCAACTGAATTTTATAGTATAAGATTGATACTCATGAAGAATAAAAAAGAAGAAATTAACACTATCTGATACTTATCATAAAAAAGGAAGAAACCATGCCCTATCGGGACGCAGAAATTAAGGCATTAGAGAAAGTCAGCAATAAATATTTACTAACCGTCCTGGTTTGCAAAAGGGTAAAACAGTTACAACGGGGAGCCAAACCTCTTATAGATGAGGAAGGCAGAGACGTCTTCGACACTGCCTTACGAGAAATAGCTACCGGGAAGATTGTGCTTGTGGAATCCTCCACACACACACCCCCAGGACTAACGGAGGAAGTAACGGCTCAACCGGATGCTGTTGCACAAACCGCCCCGGCTGATTCAATTGAGCGGAACGCCCTCCCTGGTGAAGCAGGAGCATAATCTCTCACCTGATCTATTCATAAATTTAGTCTGGGTTTGCAAGACATCCCCCGTGAGATAAGGTTCATCAGCCAACATCCAATAAAGCTATGTTTGCCCGAGGCGGCTGATCAGGAAGCTGATAAATTTATAATTTTCAACTAAATGTAGATTTGCCCAGGACAATCCCCGAATTTTTCGGGCTCAGTAGGCTGAAGTGGACTTAGTGGTGGGGCTGGTTAGTGGGCTGAGGGGGTAAGCGTTATTTGTGATTGGTTTCCTACTATCACCAAGGCATAACTATCAGGATGTAAATACTTTCCAGCTGCCGCTTGTACCATTTCCTTGGTAACCGCATTTATATATTGGGGAAATTTCTCCAGGTAATCCATTCCCAATCCGAAATTCTCCATATACGTCAAATAAGAGGCCACTTTGCTGTTGGTATCTAATTTTAGCGGAAAACTACCGGTAATATACGCCTTAGCCGCATTTAATTCTTCATCCGATACCGGTTCTGCATGAATCTTCTTAATCTCGCTGACTATGGCTTCTACCACCTGGGAAGCTGAGCTGTTTTTAGTCTGAGCAGATACCCGGAAGTCTCCCGGCTGGACATTGGCCCGAAAATAGCTGCCCACACCGTAAACCAGCCCCAGATTGTCCCTGATATTGGATACTAAGCGTGAGGAAAACCCACCCCCACCCAGAATGTAATTCATAACGTAGGTAGCGTAATAATCCGGGTTCTGGCGACTGATGCCTAAATGTCCCAACATTATGGTTGCCTGGGTCAAGGGTTTATCAATCAACTCCTGTTGCTGTGTATTATGCAATGAAGCGGCGGCTATTTCAGGAAAGTCAACCGGCTTAGACTTCCAGTCCACAAAATATTTTTTCAATAGTTGCTCAACCCCAGCAACAGTAATATCCCCCACCACCACCATCACTGCATTATTCGACCGGTAGTATTTCTGATGAAATTCAACCAGTTGATCTCTGGTTATGTTACTTACTGAAGCTTGAGTGCCCTCCGTAGGATGCCCGTAATGGTGAGCGCCGTACACCATCTTGTGAAAAGCCTTGGCGGCTACCTCCCGGGGATCATCTTCCTGGCTGATAATATCAGCAATAGTCTCTTGCTTCTCCCGCTCTAATTCATCAACGGCAAAGGCAGGTCTAAGCAGAACGTCAGCTAACAGGTCAAATCCTAAATCAAGTTCTTTTGTAAGCACCGTCAGGTTTAACTGGCTAAAATCCATACCGGTAGTACTGCTTAGGACTCCTCCCACAAAATCTATCTCTTTAGAAATCTGTGTAGCCGTACGGCTCTTTGTGCCCCGGCTAAGACAACTGCCGGTTAAGTTAGCCAAACCCTCCTGATTAGGCGGATCATATATTGATCCGGTTTTAAGACTCAGGGTTACGGTTACCATGGGTAAGGCGTGCCGCTCCAGCACGATCAATACCAGACCATTATCCAATACCCTGCGCTCCGGTTTCAAAACAGCTTCCGATTTAACAGGCGCCCCTAGCGCTAAAAGCAACAGACAGACAGGGATAATCCAGCGTCTAGCAATCATTAAAAAGTCTCCTCCGCTTGGCGGGGAGAAGCAGTTTGCGGCTTCTTTTCCGGAACCAGCGTAACTATAGTTCGATTCTTTGAGGTAAAATAATCTTGCGCAACCCGCATGACATCCTGTTTAGTAACCCCCCTGATTCGAGATACGAATTGGTCTAAATACAGTTTATGATCAACCCCGATGGCTTCCAAGCGCCCAATTTTCATGGCCTGATAAAATATAGAATCCTGACCGAAGACAAAGGCCGCTTCTACCTGGTTTTTGGCCTTCTGCAACTCCTCATCTGAGACAGGCCTGTTCTTAAGCTCCTCTAATTGCGTAAATACAACATCTTCCAGCTCTTGAGTAGTCTTACCCGGCTGGAGGCTCCCATAAAAGATGAACAGATCGGGTGAGGATTTGATGCGATTATAATAGCCTCCGGCATACAGTGCGATTTGTTTCTTATATACCAGCTCTTGATATAAGCGGGAACTGCGGCCGGCCGATAAAATATTATTTATAATCTCCAATGTATACGCATCCGGGTGGGTTAAATTTGGAACATGGTATCCGATAGCCACAAAGGGCAACTGGGCCGGTCGGTGCAGCTCTATGCGCCGTTCCCCTAGCTGTTCCGGTTCTACCAGGTTACGCCGTTTGGAGAGGGTACTGGTCGGGATACCGCCGACATACTCTTTAACTTTGGGAATAAGCCAGCCGGGGTCAAAATCCCCCACAACCGCAATGATAGCATTGTTTGGAGCATAGTATTTCTTATAGTGTCCTACCAGATCCTCATGCCGCAAGGAGTCAAGCTCAGTCATCCAGCCGATAACCGGTGAGTGATAGGGGTGTACCTTAAAGGCCGCCGCATATAAATCCTCGAACACCGCCGATGTGGGATCGTCATCGGTTGAACTGCGCCGCTCTTCCTTCACCACATCCAATTCCAAAGCGAACTCCTTGGGATCCAAGATCAAATTCTGCATCCGGTCGGACTCGAGCTCCAGCGAGAGTTCCAGCCGGTCACTGGCAAACTTTTCAAAATAAGCGGTATATTCTTTACTGGTAAAGGCATTCTCCGTACCCCCATTCTGAGCCACAATCCGCGAGAATTCACCCTTCGGGTATTTTTTAGTCCCCTTAAACATCATATGTTCCATCAAATGCGTAAGCCCGGTAGTGCCGGAATTCTCATCTATCGCCCCCACCCTATACCAAATCTGAAAGGTTACTACCGGCGATTTATGATCCTCCAGCATAATCAACTTCAACCCATTATCCAACACCACAACCTGGCTATCTATGGCCTGCGCCGTCAGTGGAAATAACAGCAACAGTACAAAAACCGGTAATCGCTTAAGCATTTTTAAAATTCCCATCGTGGTAAAAAAAATAAAGTTATGAAGTATGATGGTCTCGTAAAAAGTCAGAAAACACAGATTATTGTCATTCCCGTGTAAACGGGAATCCAGTATTTTCCGATAGTTAAAATCAGGATGGATTCCCGCTTTCGCGGGAATGACGACTTTTTACGAGACCATCAAGTATGTAAAATCAGGGGTCAGTATAGCATCGCAAATAAACTAATTCAAGCGCAAACCAACCATATGACAAGCACAGGCTTAATTAGTTACAATAATCATATAGTCGGTCGGGATTTGCAAAGGCATAGGTCAACCAGCTCGGAAATCACCGCTGTGCCGACGCAAACCACCGTATCAGCTCCACCCCAATAAATCTTAAGTTCACCACCTGGTTCAGCCACTGCACCACAGCAAAACACCACATTATGCACATATCCGGTAACCTCCCAGGCATCCTCCGGCTGCAATATCCAATCATCAGCTACACCTAAAATGCGGGATGGGTCATCGAGATCATGCAGGGCCACCCCCAGGCGATACACCGCCCCATCCATAGTTTTAAACACCCCGTGAAAGATGTTCAGCCAGCCCTTATCGGTTCTTATCGGAGTGGCTCCCGGACCGACTTTCAGCTCATCCCAGTGATAGGCTTGCGGTTTTATGACTACTAGAGAATCACCCCAATGGATTAAATCCGGCGAATAAGATATCCAGATCGACCACGGCGAAATTTCAGAATGAGGCCGGTCAAGCCGTACATAACAGCCGTCAATTTTACTTGGAAAGATGACTACATTACGATAATCAGCCTGAGTAATAAGCGCAATCCGCTCAAGCTGCATAAAGTCAGCGGTACGAGCTAAGGCCACTCTCACGCCATGTCTGGAGTATACGCTATAAGTAATCAGGTAATCCCCGTCTATATTGCTAAGTCGAGGGTCTTCAACCCCGAACTCTTCATGGGCAGCAAAAGGTTCTTCTTTAGCCGGGGTTATAAACGGCTCTGCTCGAACCTCAAACTTAAAGCCATCGGTACTCTCGGCCAGGCCAATTATAGAACGCCCATTTTGCAAGTGGGATCGAAAAAGCATAATATATTTACCATCATACTTTACCACACCAGCGTTGTGCACAGTCTGTACGGGATATGGGACATCGTTTTTAGTGAGTATAGGATTATGACTATACCGCTTTATCAGGCTTTCGTTATACCCGGCCATAGTCATCCTCCACCCGCTGGATATCATCCTCACCAAAATAACTCCCGCTCTGAATCTCGACAAACACCAGATTTTCCTTCCCGGGATTCATCATCCGGTGCCAGGCACCTTGCGGCAAGTCCACCGTCTGCCCGCTCTTTAACTCTATATCATCCCCATCACGGGTAACCAGCGCCTGACCGCAAATGATGTGCCAGTGTTCCGCCCGATATTGATGTCGTTGTAAGCTCAAGCGCTGCCCCGGATAGACCACAATTCTTTTTATCTTATGATCCGGTTTATCTGTAAGAATAACATAATAGCCCCAGGGCCGATGATCTTCACGTTTAGTTTTAGCTAAAATATTTTCATATACCCCGATATACTCATCCACCATCCGTTCGGCGCTGAATCTCTCTGCCACCCAGCGGCGGCATTTTGTGCGATCAAGCTCACTCACCCGTTTTAAGGCAGCGCCTGCTTCCTCAATAGAGGTTACAAGGAAACCTGTCGTGCCGTGTGAGATAACTTAGGGCATGCTACCCCGGTTAAAGGCAACCACCGGGGTACCGCAGGCCATAGACTCGACCACGGATAACCCGAACGGTTCCTCAAAATTTATGGTATGCAGGAGCGCATAAGCGCCTCCTAAAAGCTCATTTCTTTTTTCAGGACCGGCGCTGCCCACATAAACCACATTGCCCTCATCCAAATGCGGTTCAACCTCCCGCTCATAATAGGCTTCATCCTGGATGATCCCAGCCATAATCAGCTTCATACCGAACATCCGCGCAAGCTGTATCGCCTCTTTAGCCCCCTTATCATGATGAATGCGGCCAAAGAACAATAAATAATCACCCGGTTTCTCTCTTAAAGTAAATTGGCTAAGATCGATACCATGGTGAATAGTAGCTATATACTCAAGTTCGGAACTACGGTCGGCATCGCTAATGGAAACGTAATGGGCCCGCTTATTATATTTCTTATACACCGGCAAAATCTTGGGAGAAGAAAAACCATGGATGGTGCTTAAGAGCGGGGTGGAAGTCATCCCCATATAGGTAAGCGGTAAAAAATCAAAGTTATTGTGGATCAGGTCGAATTCATCCGCCCGCTCAAACAGCTCGGATATATGCAAACACTCCCAAACCTTGGGCAGCAGGTTTTTATCCTCTTCGTAACCACGGGGAACTACCCCAACCAACTTTCCCTCAGTCTGGGAGTTGCCGGTAGCAAACAGGGTAACCTCTATGCCCCTTTTAACAAGGCCTTCGGTAAGCATAGAAACCACTGCTTCCCAGGGGCCATAATGTTCAGGTGGTGTACGCCAGGCAATCGGCGAAAGCATTGCTATACGCATTTATATCCTTTATGCGGCTGAATTAAACTCGGACTATGTCCGGTGTTTCATGAGCCAGCTAATTAGTTCACTAAGGCTGGCTGTAGCCAGCGCCAGGCAGGTATCGGCCCCGCCATAGTATATTAGGACATCATTCCCTTTTGCCACCCACCCACAGGGGAATACAACCTTGTCCACATCTCCAAACACCTCATACTCTTCCCTGGGGCTGAACACCCATTCATCAGACCGGGCGATAAGCTTTCGCGGATCTTTTAAGTCTAAAAGCGCCAACCCCAATCGGTAAATGGCTCCGCCAGCCGTGGTCTTAACCCCATGGTAAAGCACCAACCACCCCTCGTCGGTCTTAAGCGGCGGCGGCGACAAACCGATTTTATTAGCATCCCACCAACCACCCTTGCTAGCCGGAATAAGCACTCGATGCTCACCCCAGTGTTTGAGATCAGGCGAAAAAGAAATCCAGATGTGAGCCCCAACCTCGGGCATAGTGGAGACCGGCCGGTGGAGCATGGCCCAACGGCCCATGATGCGTACTGGAAACAACGCTGCATCCTTGTCCTCAGGGGGCAATATGGGGCCATGCCGGTAGAAATGTCGAAAGTCTGTAGTAGTGGCCAGGGAAACCAGCGGACCGCTCTCTGAATACGCTGTATATGTTATCGCCCAGCGTTGTTTCTCTTCAAGGTAAGTTATCCTGGGGTCTTCTATACCCCAAAGCTCTTCAGGGTGTTTTTCCGGCTCAGGCATACGCGTCGGTTGAGCATCAATGCGCCAACCATCGACTCCATTTTTACTCCTGGCTACGGTCAGGTGCGAAATACCTCTTCTGTCCTCAACCCGCATCAGGAGTACAATCTCATCACCCACCCGGGTTGCCCCGGCATTGAAAACAGTATTAGCCTGATAAGGTAAGTCATTTATAGAAATAACAGGATTGCCCGGATGGCGGCTGAAAAGTTCTTTAGCGGGTAAATTGAGCATTGCGCTTCCTCCCTAAAATTCAGTCTCCAGATTAACGGGATTTCCAGTTTGTTTGGCTTCCTGCGCCAGGTTATAGGCATCATTATACTGCCGGGCTACTACCTCCCAGGAAACCACGTTTTCAAGATAGTTCTTAAGATTTTCACCAAGTTCCATGCGAAGTCTTTCATCACATGCTAAACGAATGACCTTCCGGCGCAGCATCTCTTTGGTGGTAAACAATAATCCTCCATCACTTTCCAATGTCTGAGCAGTAAGCCCTTCCATGGGAGCTGAGGTTATAAAAGGTTTATTTAAGGCAATTATACGCGCCAGGGTTCCCGATTGAGTTTCATCCACCGAGGGCAACACAATAAAATCACATAAGGCCATTACTTTATAATATATCTCGCCCCGTGGGATAAATTCATAATACTGTGCCAAGCCTTTTTTTTCCAAAAGCTGCACCTCATTTTTATATTTTTTGTAATCTGGTAGATGGTTTGGATCACGCATGGCTCCGGCGGCCAACAAACTCCATTCCTGCCCACAACTGTCCTTAATTTCCGCTGCAATCTCTTCCCACATACTCGTCAGGATATCCCAGCGCTTATTGGATTGAATCCAACCCACCAGTCCCACCAGGTGTTTCTTCATATGAGGGACTTGATCCAGCCCCAATTCTTCGCGCAATTTAGGCACATCTTCTACCCCCCAACGGCGATCGGAACGCGCCCCATGGGGGACTACCATTATATTTCGAGGAATTTCCCAGCGCTGACCGTGAAAATTCCAATCCAGACGCCACTTCTGGTAATGACATTTGAATAGTACCACATCGGACAAACGACATATTTCATGGATAAAATTGGTCTCAAAATCCGTAAGCCTTCCATGAATGGTGTGTGGTTCTATAATTGTGGGCCATTGTTTAATGGCCTCCAGCAACTCCAGAAACCCCTGATTGCCATCCCCTTTACCTTGTGAGTCATGGTATTCATAAAGGCCGTATTCGTGTTCAATATGTACAACATAGGGCTTTAATTGATTAATCTTCCCGGCTACCACTGGCCACCAATCCTTGTGGCTCATATCGATAAGAGGGAAGACTCCCGCACCACGACCGTCGGTGTGGCTGATGACCAGTACTTCCCGGTCAGGGTTCGCTTTTTGGATAAACTCCCGGGCTTCTTCGGCAAATGTGCCAATCCCGCAAAGCCGCGGTGGATAAGAACTAACCATCACAATTGGTTTAGCAGACATTTATTAATCCTTTGTTGCCTTTGGTTTAAGTTTATCTTCGGGTTGCGCCCACTCTTTTAAGCTAACCAGTGAATATGAATGTAAAAGGGACAACAGCCACGCCAGAGTCGATTCCGCTCCTTGATTAAGGTTGGCCCCGTTGCCATTTAAGCCATCGCAACACCCGCCGCTCTTATAATCATATAAAGCTGCATTCAGATCATTCCGGCCCAGAAACCATTCCAGACATCGCTGAGACTCAGAAATCCATTTCTTGTCCAGGGTGACATTATAAGCCTCTTTGCAAGCCTCAATCATGTTTTCGGCTTCAATCGGCTGCTGATCAAACCTGGCTCGATGGCCATCTCTGGACATCCAGCCATGATTACCGATCGGCACAAAATGCCCTCTGTCATCAGTTTGCACCTTAACCAGCCACTCAAGAGAACACAGACCAGCCTGAATCATATACTCCCGCTGGAGCCACTGTCCAGACAAAAGCAGCGCCTGAGGGATTTTACCGTTGGCATAGGCCATTTTTTCCTCAATCCAGGGCCACTCAGGGCTGGCATTGGCTTCATATAATGCAAACAATCGATTGGCTAACTTCTCTCTGACCCGTCTCACATCACTGTCTCCGCTATAACGCTGTAGATAAGCATGAATCCCTACCAACCCAAAGGCCCAGGCCCGGGGACTTTCAAGTTCCACTAATGCCGGCAAGCTTCTCTGGAATAATTCCATCGCCATACCGACAATACTATCAGACTTAGACAAGGCCACCGCACTTCCCAACGCCCAGACAGCACGACCATGACTGTCTTGCGAACCCTCATCTTCAATCCACCGGCGATCATATCCCATAAAATTGCGAAAGCGGCCGTTATCTTTATTTATGGCGTGATGCAGAAAACTTAAATATCGACAGGCCATACTATCCAACTCATCAGAGTCAGGAAGCAGTGATTGGGCCATAAGCGCAACGATTAGCGCCCGGGCATTGTCATCGGTACAATAACCGTGAAAACGATTGGGTATGATAAACTTGGCATGCTGTAAAATGCCCACATCATCGGTCAGCCGACGCAGGTGATCCAATTTCAGTTGTGGCATTTCGTGTGAAATAAACTGTGAAGTTTTGGCATAAAACATCCTGTTTGGATTTAATTGTCTTTCGTTTTTGACCTGGGTGAAGACATCCAGATAAGATCGTGCCGCTTCCTTCCAAATCATATTTCGGCAGAAAGTGTAGGCCCGTTTGCGCATTGCATGGCGCACAACATCATCATCCAAAAGCTCAATCAGCTGGGCAGCCAAGGCAGCCGAATCCCTAAAAGGAACAATTCTGCCTCTCCCGTCGGCGAGCATTTCCTCCGCATACCAATAAGGTGTGGAAACTATGGCTTTACCGGCGCCCAGGGCCTGAGAAAGGGTGCCGGAGACAATCTGCTCTTTGCTTAGATAAGGGGTTACGTATATATCGGCCGCTCCGATAAACTCCAGCAACTCGCGCTGCTCAACAAACCGATTCTGGAAAATGACATGCTTCTCTACGTTCAGCTCCCGAGTCTGACGCTGGAGGGCCAGGCGATACGCCTCTCCCTGCTCTTTCTTTAAATGCGGATGCGTAGCGCCAAGGATGATATAGACGACATCAGGATGTTTTTTGATGACTTCCGGCATGGCATCCAGCATATATTCAATACCTTTAGCCGGCGAAATAAGCCCGAAACTCAAAATAACCTTACAGCCCTCCACTCCAAACTTATCCTTATAGAAATTGGAATCCACAAAATGCACATCCGGAATACCGTGATGAATTAATGCGATTTTAGCCTTATGAATACCATAAACCTTATGCAATATTTCCTTGGCTTTGCCGCACATAACCACCAGGCGATCTGAAAACTGAGCAATCCTTTCCATAACCGCTTTTTGCCCTGGTGCAGGTTCCTCTAGAACAGTGTGCAGCGTGGTTACCACCGGCATACAGAGATTTTGCAGTAAATTGATGATGTGACTTCCGTACTGACCGCCGAATATGCCGAATTCATGTTGCAGGCATACCACATCGAAGTGGTTCATATTCAAAAAATCAGCCGCCAATATATAATCTGTCGGGTTTTGATAATTCAGCTCAAAATGCACCGGAGAAGGGTATCTATAGCCTTCGAGTACATCATTCATAGCCACTACCCAATGATCGAGTTCAGGTGATTCTTCGGTAAGGGCGCAAACAAGGTCAGTGGTAAATGTGGCAATACCACATTGTCTGGGCAGGAAATTACCAACCACCGCCACCTTGCTTATACCCGGATGACAAAAGACAGCTTGACTCATGTAAAACCCCCACTATATACTGATATGTTCAAAAAATAGCATGCCACATTGCTAGACAAGGTTTATGACCCAACGTCCAATAAAACTCTTTTTGCCCGACGGCGCAGGAACATGAAGCTGACAAATTCATATTTTTCAACTAAATGTAGATTTGCCCAGGACAATACCCGAATTTTTCGGGTAAAATTGATTATATCCTAATCATAACACAAAAGCATTTTTTCCATGCAAAATTCTTATCAAGCAATTCACCAAAACGTACTCAGCCAAGATATATTTTAAAAAAATCTTGCTTGACTAACAGGAACATTAGAGTTACGATATAATTAATCAAACAAAATAACAGTTATAAACCTCGACCAATAACAAGGAGATAGGCGTGAAAATAGGGTTTGTCGGCTTGGGAAAAATGGGTTTGAATATGGTGGAGCGGCTTTTAAAAGACGGTCATCAGATTGTGGCCTTCGCCAGAACCGAGGAGTCAATAAAAGCCGCCGCAGAAAAAGGGGCACAGACAGCAACATCACTGGCTGACCTGGTAGAAAAACTGGCGCCACCCAAAGCTGTGTGGCTCATGATCCCGGCCGGAGACCCCACCGAAAAAACCATTGAGCTGTTGGCGTCTCTTTTATCGAAGGACGATATTATAATTGATGGCGGTAATTCATATTATAAGGACTCTATAAGGCGGGCACAGCTGCTGAAGGAAAAGGGAATTTCCTTCTTGGATGTGGGCACCAGCGGCGGCATATGGGGCCTGACAGTGGGTTATTGTCTCATGGTAGGCGGACAGGAGGCAGCCTTCCGAGCCTTAGAACCGGTATTTAAAACGCTTGCTCCAGCGGATGGCTATGCATATATGGGAAAAAGCGGGG
>JAJRUU010000150.1 GCA_024277605.1 bacterium | reverse complement strand
TCTGGAGTTGTTCCTTGGTTCTGAGGACTTTGCCCAGTCTATAGAGAAGATCATATGGCACATGGATGAACCGGCTGCCGGGCCGGGTATCTTCCCTCAGTATTGGGTTTCCAAGCTGGCCAGCGAGCACGTTAAGGTAGTGCTTGGCGGACAGGGGGGGGATGAGCTGTTTATCGGTTATGCCCGCTATCTGGTAGCCTATCTGGAAGAATGTTTTAAAGGCGCTATCCAGGATACCGCCCATCGAGCGCATTATGTGGCTACTTTGGAGACTATCGTGCCCAACCTTCCCAGCCTGGAGAACTATGTTCCCATGCTTAAATCCTTCTGGCAGGAGGGTCTGTTCGATGAGCCTTATAGCCGGTATTTCAGGTTGATGGATCGCTCTTCGGATAGCAAAAAGCTTTTATGTGCTGATTTTGAAGCTGATCATAAGCGTACCTATGAGGAGTTTTGCGCAATTTTTGAAAGCCATGGAGCGGCGGCCAAAATTAATCGGATATATTGTTTTGACCTAAAGACCCACCTCCAAGCTTTACTCCAGGTTGAAGACCGCACCAGCATGGCCTGGGGATTGGAATCACGGGTTCCACTGCTTGATTATCGGCTGATAGAGTTAATGAGTAGCATTCCACCTGTAGTAAAGTTTAGAAACGGGCAGCTAAAGAGCCTTTTTCGTAAGGCGGTAAAGAATCTAGTGCCGACTGATATATTGCATCGTAAAGACAAAATGGGTTTTCCGGTGCCGCTGACCAAGTGGTTAAAGCACGACTTAAACGATTTTGTTAAAGACATCTTATTGAGTAAGCGCTGTAGGGAAAGGGGTGTTTTAAACCCCCAGGCGATAGAGAGCGCCATATCTTCCGAACAGCCCTTCGGCCGTTCGCTATGGGGCGCCCTGTGTCTCGAACTATGGTTTACTACCTTCATTGACAGTAAATAGCGTATGACCCGAATAATTCGGGCCTTATTAACAGCAAAACCACATCTTCCTGATAATATTAATTTTGTCAGCTTCCACACAATAATTTTCAGGCAAGCAAAGTTATCATGGACGTTGGCTTTAGACTCTTTTTGATAATAAGTCCAGGCCATGCCTGGTCTGGCAAATCATATATAAACTTATGAATAGATCGGGTATGAGAAATAAGGTGCTTGTATGTGTGGAATAACGGGGGTATATTCTCGTAAAGTAAAAGTCGAGGCTGCCTGGATAAAAGACATCACCGATGTCCTTAAGCATAGGGGGCCTGATGATGAGGGCTATCTGGCTATAAATACAACTACTGACACGCTCTATAAGCTGAGCGGCGCTGACAGTAAAATCAAGGGGCCAAGGATAGAGAGCTTTGCTTATCCGGTAAATTTGATGCTTGGGCATCGCCGACTATCGATACTCGATCCCTCTGCTTCCGGCCACCAACCGATGAGTAATAGGGATGGGAGTACCTGGATTATACATAATGGGGAGATTTATAATTATATTGAAATAAGAGCAGAGTTAAAGGGCTTGGGCTATACTTTTAGCACAAATACGGATACCGAGGTTTTACTTTATGCCTATGAGGCCTGGGGCGATGAGTGCCTCAGCAAATTTAACGGCATGTGGGCATTTGTTATATATGATAAGAAAAAGAATATATTATTCGGGGCACGAGACAGGTTTGGCGTAAGGCCGCTTTATTTTTATAATGCTGCTGATTACTTTGTTTTTGCATCGGAAATCAAGGCCCTGGTCAGGCTTCCTTTCATTAAGAAGGAAATCAACCAGGAGCTGGTTTTCGACTATCTGGTAACCGGCTGGGAAGAGAGTATGCAGGAGGTGTTCTTTAAAAATATTTTTGAACTGGAGCCTGCCTTTGCCTTTAGTTATGATCTTTCAAACGCTGAGTTTAAAAAGTGGCCGTATTATGAACTTACGTATATTGATGAATGGGCAGAATTTAGTGAGAAGTCTTTACAGGAGTACGCTAATCTCGGTAAAGATATGCTCTTTGACGCAGTTAAATTGCGGCTCCGCTCAGATGTGCCGGTTGGCGCCTGTCTCAGCGGCGGGCTTGACAGCTCTGCTCTTGTTTCGGTTATAGACCGGCTGCTTAAAAATAATACGATTGCGCAAGTAGGTGAGCGGCAAAAGGTATTTACCGCAAGTTATAACGATAGTATAGATGAAAGCGGCTGGGCCAGGCTGGTGGTAGAGCAGACCAAGACCGATTGGTATCGAACTCACCCCAAAGCAAGTGAGTTCCTTGAAGACTTGGAAGACCTGATTTATACTCAGGATATGCCGTTTGGCTCGACCAGTATATATGCCCAGTACAGGGTTATGAAATTGGCCAGTGAATCCGGCATAAAAGTTTTGTTGGATGGACAGGGTGGAGATGAACTGTTTAGCGGCTATAAGAGTAATTATGTAGCCTATTATATGGAGTTACTAAAAGGATTTCACTTGGGGAAAATTATAAATGAGTTGAGCTGTATCAAAAACTCTCCGGTGAATTTAGGCTATCTCGGATTGAATTGTGCTAAGTTTTTAGGGGTATTGTTTTTGCCAGGCCAGTTAAAACCGGGAGCCGCCAGACTGCTGGCTAAAGAAAACACATATTTCAACAGTGACTTCTGGAATGCGCATAAACACCGGCTTGATATTGTAAAAGGTCGGGCTATAGCATCTTTGAACCGGATGCTGTATAAGTATGTCACCGGGCTCAAACTAAAGACGCTGCTGCGGTATGCCGATAGAAATTCCATGCGCTTTTCAGTGGAGTTGCGAAGCCCGTTTGCGGATGATGTGAATCTGATAGAGTATGCCTTTCGGATTCCATCGGTTTATAAAATACATAATGGCTTTAGTAAGTATGCTCTGCGGGAGATGACGAGCGGGCTGCTGCCGGAGAAAATCAGGCAACGCACCGATAAGGTAGGTTTTGCCACCCCCGAATACGCCTGGTTAAACCATGCAAGGGACGAGTTGAAAGATTATATTACCGATGATTTAAGCCAATTTATAAACGTCAAAGAGCTGCGCAAGCACTGGGATGGCCTTATGCTGAGCCAGTCAAGGGGTGGTATAACGACCCTGTGGCGGTTTATTAATCTTGCGGTGTGGATGAAAGTATATGGTTTATGAGCCTGGCAGAAAGGTACTCATGCTGGTTGCCGATAAATGGCAGCTCGACCGCCGCGTTTTGCATGAAGCGGCTACTCTGGCTAAGCATAATTTCAGGGTCAATATAGTTTCCCTGCATCCTGATGTATGCCAGCCGACCAACCTCCCGCCCATGCCACCCGCCGAGGCGCTGAGGTATAACGAGCGGACCGCATCTGAGCGGGCTAATAGCAGGCTGAAAGAAGATTTCGGCGACCGAAATGTGATGGTAGAGGAGATAAAAAGGGCTCTTCACAAGAATCTGTGGGCAAGTATTGGTTCCGGCAACTTGCCAAGAGTATGATACAAGGCAATTTTCAGGCAATCAGTTGTTCTGAAACCGAATGATTTTCTGATAGTCAAATTTGCTTTGAGGTTC
>JAJRUU010000149.1 GCA_024277605.1 bacterium | reverse complement strand
TGAAAATATTGAAAGAGGAAGTATATGGCCTCGCGTAATCCGGTAATCGAGTTATATCCATATCAAAGAAACTGGATACTGGATGAATCAAGATTCAAGGAAGGCCGCTGGGCGCGGCAGACCGGGAAAAGCTTTTGTTGCGCCGCCGGGATTGTGATAAATAGTCGTGAGGTTGATAAAAACAAGTGGATTTGTGTCTCATCCGGCGAACGACAGGTGAAAGAGTTTATGGAGAAGATAGAGCTGCACGCCAAAATCACCGAGAAAACGCTTAACTGGCACGAAGAAAGTTATGGGTATCAACACCCCGATGGGCATCGCGAGGAATACAAAATCACCGAATGCCACCTTAGAAACGGGGCAAAGATAATCGGCGTGCCCGCCAACCCGGACACCGCCAGGGGCTACAGCGCCAATGTGTACCTGGATGAGTTTTCAGTGCACAAGGATTCACGCAGCATGTGGGCCGCTGTATTCCCGATAGTAAGCCGCGGCGGTTATAAGCTGTGGATTACTTATACCCCGAAGGGCAAACAAAACAAGGCGTACGAAATATCAAACAACCCCATGTTTAGCCACCACGTACTCGACATTTATCAGGCGGTGGAGCAGGGCTGCCCGCACGACATAGAGCAGCTCAGATCCGCTATTGACGACCCAGACCTTTGGGCGCAGGAATACGAAGTGCGGTTCCTGGACGAAGCCACCGCATTTATCACCTACGACCTGATAAATGAGGTGGAGAGCGATAAAGCCAACCGCCATGAGTTGTATGCGGGCGGCGATGTTTGGGTGGGGATGGATATCGGTCGACGACGGGATTTGACCGTTATCTGGGTCTTAGAAACCGTTGGTGATGTGTTGTGGACACGGGAGATAGTTGAAATGCGCCGGGCATCATTCTCGGCTCAGGAATCAGAAGTTGATCGCATAATGCGGCAGTATAAACCCCGCCGGTTGTGCATGGATCAAACCGGCATGGGCGAGAAATTTGTTGAAGACCTCCAACTGAAATACGGTTTGACGGTTGAGGGGGTGCTTTTTACTTCAAACGTGAAGCTGGATTTAGCCAACACCACCAAACGCAAATTTGAGGATAAATTATTGCGGGTTCCCATTGATAAGGCCGTGAGGGACGATCTGCACAGCATAAAAAAAACCACCACATCAGCTGGCAATATCCGCTTTGACGCTGAGCGTTCTGAAGGCAGCCATGCCGATCGTTTCTGGGCGTTAGCGTTAGCGCTTCACGCTGGCTCAACATCCGGCCCCGCCGCGGCGATTGGGAACCAGGAGCCGGAAGCGGACTGGTATAGATCGTCACGTGGGGAATCCCGCGATTATGGGAGGCAATTAATATGAGTTTAAGCGAAAAAATAGGCCGCCGCCTATTCGGAAAGATAATCGAGGCGGAGGCTAATCGCATTGCAGCAGCCATCCCCTCCGGCGGCGGGATTGACAATGATGAACATTTGTATCGCAAGCTGACAGGTAACTCCAAGAAGGACTTATCGCCCCTGAAGCAGGAGCGTATGCTTCAGATCGCCTATCACCTGTATGAAAACAACCCGCTGGCCCACCGCATTGTCGAGATGACTAAAGATTTTATAGTGGGGGAGGGAATCACCTATGAGGCCGCAGACGAAAAGGTGAAGGATGTCCTGGATGCGTTTTGGTGCGACCCGGTAAACATGTGGGACTTAAAGCAGCACCAGAAGGCTTTGGAGTTGGGGTTATATGGTGAGCAGTGTTACGCCGCGTTTGTAAACGAGCACAGCGGTGCGGCTGGGCTACGTTGATCCGCTCATGATCGATGAGGTCATAAGCGACCCAGAAAACTGCGAGGTGGTACGGGAGGTGCGGCTGAAAAGCACCGCCGGACAGCCTGGAAAAACGCTTAAAGTGATACAGGTTGACGAGGATCCGCAAAGCGAAACCCATGGGCACCTGGTTGGGGAGTGCTTTTTCTTCAAGGTAAACAGTGTAAGTAATTCCACCCGCGGGCGGTCTGATTTGCTCAGCCTGGCGGACTGGCTCTCAGGCTATGATGAGTTTCTGTTCAACCGGCTGGACCGGGTGGCGCTTATTAACGCCTTTGTGTGGGATATTACCTTAAAGGGCCTGACACAGGAAGAGATTGATCGCTGGCTGAAAAACGCAGCAGCGCCAAAACCGGGATCAATCAGGGCGCATAACGAGAATGTGGAATATAAGGCGGTAGCGCCGGATTTAAAGGCGGGTGACGCCTCATCTGAGGCGGCGCTTATAAAAAACCACATCCTGGGTGGAGCGGGCTTTCCCGGACACTGGTTCGCCGAAGGCGGCGATGTTAACCGGGCCGCCGCCGCTGAGATGGGCGAGCCTACTATAAAGCGGCTGTCCGCCAGACAGCGTTATTTCAGGTATATGATAGAGCATATCTTCCGGTTCGTTATAGATCAGTCCATCATCCACAATACGTTGTCTGGAAACGAGGACACCGGTTTCAGCGTTATTACGCCGGAGATATCCGTTAAGGACATATCAAAACTGTCGGGATCGTTACAGCAAACCAGCCTGTAGCTGGCCTCGGCCGAGGCGCAGGGGTGGATTACCAAAGAAACCGCATCCCGCATATTCGCAACATTAGCCTCCCGCATGGGGGTGGATTACGATGTCGATGAGGAGCTGAAAAAAGCCAAGGCCGCCGAGGTGTCCGAGGGCAACAAGGATTACAAAAAATGACCCGACTGGAATTACGCTATCAATCCATGATGAAAGAGCTGCTGGGACGATCTGACAAGCTCAGGGATAGCGGTGTCAAAGAGATTTTAACGCTACTGGATGATGCCCGCAAAAACATTATATCAGACCTGCAGGGCGCGGTGGATGGCAGCTGGGACGCGTATCATCTGCCGAGATTAAAAGCGGCCACCGAGCGGGCTGTCGGGCAGTGGGCAGATAAATACAATCTAAGCCTGGGTAATATGGAATCCGGTGTCTGGGAATTCGGTCGGGAGTTTATTGACTCCCCGCTGGATGCAATGGGGGGAGCGGCGCAGGCGCCGGAATTAAATATAGCTGCGCTGGAGATACTGAAAGGCTATAGCGCAGACAGGATAAAAAACCTAAGCGCTGACCTGGCGGCGAAAATAAACGGTCAAATACAGCTTGGAATTCTGGGGCAGAAAAACCCGTATGAAATCATGCGGGAAATCGGGCGCAATTTAACCTCGCCCGGCCCCTTTAAATCTATCGCCCATAGAGCCGAAACCATCACCCGCACCGAGCTTGCCCGTGTGCAGAACATGGCGAGCAGTAAACGCTTAGAGCAGATGGGGGACAGTGTCCCCGGCCTTATGCACCGGTGGCTGTGGTCGGGCAATCCTAATGGCCGCATCGAGCATCAAATAGCTCACGGGCAGGTACGCAAGGTGGGGGTGGCGTTCGATGTGGGGGGTGAGAAGCTGATGTATCCCGGCGACCCGGCTGGCTCCCCTGGGAACGTTATAAATTGCGGTTGTGTCGAAACCGCGTATATGCCTGGCTGGCCTGATTTAGCGGAGTTAAAGAAGGCCGCCTAACTAACCACAGAGGAGAATGGACATGAAGAAGAAAAACCCAGCAAATAGTGGGGGTGGCATTGCCCACTCGGAAACACCTCCTGAGAAAGCAGAGGACACTTCGCCACCATCGCCGGTGACTGATTTTACAGCAGCGCTTCCCGCCTTGAAACTTAAACCCACCGAGGTTCTGTCGCACAAGGAATATGACGGCCGGATTGTGGTGGTTACTATTCATGGGCAAAAGCTGACCTGTGAAAAAGGGGAATAGTGTGAAATTACCCGGATTGGGAATTCAGTTAATAGAGGCAGCCGAGGCTGATAAGCAAGGTTGGGAGTGGGATGTTGAAATTATCCAGACCGGGCTTTCGTCTAACGGGTTTTACTATCCACCGGCCACACTGGAAAAAGCAACCCCCTTATTCGAGGGTGTCCGGGCACTGGCACGGGCTGACGACCTGCACATTCAAGATAAAGACAAATCAGTCAAAAACATCGTGGGCTGGTTTAGCAATCCCCGCTACGAGGACGGCAAAATAAAGGCTCGCTTTCGCATTTCAGAAGCCGCTGGGTGGCTGAGAACGCTGATGCTGGATGCTTGGCAGCACGGCGAGAAAGACATCGTGGGCTTTTCCATAGTTGCCCAGGGAGTATCGAAGTTAAAGCGTGACAATAAGCGTTTAATAAAAAACGTGGAATCGATCAACCGTGTCGACACGGTCGATGTAGTGGTAAGCCCGGCCGCTGGCGGCCGCATAATAAGGCTGGCAGCAGCCGATAACACAAATGCTGGTAATGCCAGCGAGGAGGATTTAGAGAAAATGAACAAACTTTGGGATTTGATTGAGTCAAAGAGGCCGGATTTATTAAAGGCCCTTGATGTGGAAACGGTAACAGATGATCAGCTGATGACGTTAATGGCTGAGGCAATGAATCCGTCCACGAAACAACTACCGGCTGCAAAACCTGAAGCGGATGTCGCTGGCCAAGCGTTACTGGTCGAGGCGCAGAAAATATTGGATGCCGCAAAAGTGGAGACCGAAAAACAAACAAAATTGGCCGCCTGCCGCCGGGTATTAACCGATAAACTGGCAAAGGCTAAGCTCCCTGATTTGACCACCAGGCGGCTCGAGAAACGCTTCAGCGGACAGGCTTTCGAGGAAGCAGACTTAGTTGAGGCCATTAAAGACGAGCGTGAATATCTGGCCACTATGACGCCATCCGGCTCTGTGTCCGGCTTAGGCGCTGGGAAGTTTGAAGTTGGAGCGGGAGAGCCCGATAAGGTTCTGGCCGCCCTGGATGGTTTTTTTGAGTCCAAAGATGTTGAGCTTGACGGAAACAAGATCCCCCGTTTTATGGGTATCCGTGAAGCCTACGAAATGATTACCGGCGATAAAAACGTCACCGGGCATTTGCGGGAAGCCGGTGGATTGGCGCGGTTCAATAACCTCCGCGAAGCTGTGGTGTCCACCACCTGGGCTGAGATATTGGGGGACTCCATCACCCGCCGGATGCAGGCTGAATACAGGATGCCGGAATTGCAAAGCTGGCGAAAGATAGTCTCAGAGATTTCGGCTCCTAAGGATTTCCGTACAAACCGTCGGATGCGTCTCGGCGGCTACGGCATACCTCCAGCCGTAGCGCAGGGAGCGCCGTATCTGGCGGCTGACTCTCCTGGGGATGAGGAAAGCACGTACTCAGTTAATAAAAAGGGCCACCTGGAGACAGTTACTCTGGAGACGATCAAAAACGACGACCAGGGAGCGGTTCGCCGAATCCCGATAAAGCTGGCCAGGGGTTCAGCCAGGGGGGTCTATCAAGCTGTATTGGATTTAATAAAAGACAATGATAACGTAACCTATGAGGCTGTTAATCTGTTTGACGCCGCTCATGGAAACCTGGGCAGCGCGGCGTTGTCCGCTACATCACTGCTGGCCGCTAAAATAGCCATGAGCGACCAAACAGCATATGGCACAACGGAGGTTCTGGGGCTGGTTGCCAAGTGGTTACTGGTGCCATCCGAATTACAGGACACAGCGTTTCGACTGACGAAATCCTCACAGGTGGTAGGGGCGACCAACAACGCCGGAACAGAGCCCAACTACCACAGCACCTATGGCCTCGAGGTTGTAGAGGTTCCTTACTGGACGGATGTTAGCGACTGGGCGTTGATCTGTAACCCGGCGGATTGCCCCACCATAGAGATTGGATTTATGGACGGCCAGGAATCTCCCGAGATATTCGTGCAGGATCAGCCAACAGTCGGTTCGATGTTTGCAAACGACAAGATCACTTACAAATTGCGCCATATATATGGCGTATGCGTATTGGAACATCGAGGCATGTACAAAGCGGTTGTAGCGTAGCTATTGAGTGGGCGGGGGGGACCCCCCCCCGCCACATCACAAACAAATGAGGACTTAAAAGATGAAATTATTTCCAAAGCTTGGCATATTCACCCTGTTGGCAGGGTTAGCGTTCAGCCCGCTGGTAGCAACTGCGGCCACACACTGGCAGAAAATTGATAATAGCTATGCGGTAACCGCAGGCGAGGCCCTGACAATAGGCCAAACTGCCTATATTAAAGATTCTGATGGTAAGGCTTATAAAGCTGATGCCGACGGCAGCTCAACCTACCCCGTGGCCGGGGTGGTGGAGTATACCGTATCATCCGGCGCCAGCGTATTAATCGTAACCAGAGGCTTACTGGGCGGCCAGAGCGCATTAACAGAGAACGCCCCGGTATTCATATCAGCTACCGCCGGAGGGCTTACTCAGACCGCCACCCCCGCCTATCCGCAGGCTATCGGCAACGCCATATCTATCACGCAAATCGACATTAATGTGACACCATATACGGCCAAGAGCGGGGCTGTTACGGCAACCAGCGTGACGCTTGACTCAGGTATTTATTCCGGCCTGCAAGTGATAAATAATTCAACGGTTAACTTTGTATATAACGATGATTTTGTGGGCGTTACTCCGCTGGACGTAACCCATACATATACACTGACTACTGTTGAGGCTGGTGCCGGGAATGCTACCGAAACTCAGAACAACGGCCCTACAGGAACGCTGCTGATAACTAACGATGCAGCTGATAATGACTATGATAGCGCACAGACTGGCGAGGTTATTTTACTTACCACCGGGAAAGATACTTGGTTTGCCGCCAGGTTTAAACTAAGCGATGCTACCCAATCAGACGCTATATTGGGGCTGTGCATTACAGATACTACCCCGCTGGCGGCTACCGATTACCTCTATTTTATTAAAGATGACGGCGATACTAATTGGGATTTCGTGTCATCTAAAAACACAACCGAGACTGAGGTGGCCGCTGTTGCTACAGCGGACACCAGCTGGCACCTGTTTGAGATATATTGTGATGGGGTGACCTCGTGTACCCCGTATATCGACGGCACCGCCGGTACCGCTATTTCTACAAACCTTTGCGATGATGAGGAGTTGGCAGTAACCCTGTTGATACAAAACGGCGAAGCGGTCGCCAAAACCATGGAAATTGATTACATCACCGCAATTACGGAGAGATAACATGGCTAGTCCTACGTATAATTGCCCGTTTTCGGCAAACGCTGCCGGAGCAGCGGCGGCTGATGACTCTTTAACCTGCGCTCAACTCCTGGCGTTAAACGCCAGCGCCGGGTGCGCTCTGTACAACAAAGAGCAGGAAGAGTGCAATTTCAGGCTGTCTCTGGCTAGAAACATTGAGCTAGGCGGTATTCCGTTAACGCCCCCAACCGCTACACCATAAATAGAGGCCGGGGGGGGGCAATGCCCCCCCTTCTTGGGCATGACGCAGCTTGCAAGCGCAACTGTTAGCAATAAATAAGGGAGGGGCATTGCCCCATGGCTACACTGATAGAAATCCAAAATAAAGCTAAAAATATTTTACGGGATGCCGCCGAGCGGCTTTCAGAGGATGAAATATTCGATATTGCCCTTGAGGCGTTAAATCAGTTCAGCAGAGACTACCCCAGTGAGCGGGTGGCCGATATCGCCGGGGATGGCGGCTATGCGTACGATTTACCATCTGACTGGGTGAGCGGCTTCTCGCAAGTTCCTAAAGTGGAATACCCCCAGGGCAATCGCCCGCCGACTTATTTAGAGTCAGCGGATTTCAGGATTTATAAAAATACCAGTACAGAACAATTATATTTTGACTCGCACACACCTGGAGCAAGCGAAACTATAAGAATAACGTACACAACCCTCTGGCTGGAGGGAACAGTGTCGAGCATCCCGCCCAATATGGTGGATGCGCTGGCGATTTTAACCGCCGCCAATTGCTGTAACACCCTGGCGCGGGTATACGCGCAAAGCGTGGATGCCAGCCTTGAAGCTGACGTGATCGATCATCAGGGGAAATCAGATGTTTACGCTCAGCGCTCCCGAGACCTCATGAAGCGCTATAACGCGTTTGTGGGAAAAACCGGAAGCGGGCCGAAAGCCGCATCCGGCCAGGCGGACTGGGATGTAAATTACCCATGGGGCGGGGATAGATTGACCCACCCCCGTAAACAACGCTAGGAAACAGCAGATGATTAAGCAATCATTCAAAATCGAGGATCACGGCTTAATAGCGCGGCTGAAACAAGCACCACAGACAGTGGAGCGGGAAGCGCTGAGTTTCCTGAATACTGTGTTGGCCTACATTGGGCCGATAGTTAAGGTGCATACCCCGCATGGGGTTACCGGCTTGCTACGGGGCAGCATAAAGGTTCCCCCTGTAACCGGTACCGGGGCTAATTTAAGGGGTAAGGTGGCTACCAGCTCAATATATGGCGAGCCGGTCGAGATGGGCACTAAGCCCCATTGGGCACCTATCGACCCATTGAAACTGTGGGCCAGACGGGTTTTAGGGGATGAAAAAGCCGCCTATGCCGTAAGGGGGAAGATTAAGCGGGTGGGAACCAAGGGCGCCTTCATGTTTAAAAAGGCGTTTGCGCAAAGCAAGGCCTTCATCCGAGAGCGCCAGCAAACTATGGCTGAGAATATAGCAAAAAAAATTGACGGGGGTGGAGCGTGAGCCTGGCAGCCATCAGAACAGAGCTAAAAACCGTTATCGAAGCGGTTTCCGGCATCGGCAATGTTTATGATTACCTGCGTTACAGCAACAGCGAAAAAAACTTCAAAGATTTATTCAAAGCTGATAAAAAAATAAACGGGTGGCAGATCACCCGCCAGGCTACATCTGAGGAAACGGAAAGCCAAAATTATAACAATATAAGAACTCATAAGTTTTTAATTTGGGGGATATACAGCGCTAAAGACGTAGATGCCTCAGAGAAAACGTTTCAAGATTTAGTGGAGGCAGTGACAGCCGCATTACGTACCGCCGGTAAGTCACCACAGCCACTTTCAGGCACTGCGTTATACGTAGAGCCACCACAGGTTGAGAAAATTGAATACCGCTGCTTTGGCGGGGTATTGGTGCATAGCGTGGATATATCGGTAGAAGTCACTGAGTATGTAACTTTTTAAGGAGGGATTAAAATGACACAGGCAGAATTAATGGAGATAAAGAAGTCTGGTGAATATTCTAAAATCATACTTTCTGCTGATGAAAAAAAAATAACCATGATAGAACGGTTTGAAAATGGAGAATTGAAAACCTATAAAGGAGATAAATAATGGCTGAGAAATTTATTTCTAAGATTGGGCTGATGGCGGCTAAGGTTGAATCTGTCGAGGGAACGGCGGTCTCTCCGGCGGCCGCTGACGCAGTTATCGTCCACGACCCAAAGTTTGAGCCTGATCCCAAAATGAATGAGCAGAAGCCGCTGGCGGCTGATGGGTCACCATATCCAAGCATACCCGGCGGCCGATCGGCAAAAATATCGTTTAAGACGTTTCTAAAAGGATCCGGGGCGGCCGGGGTAGCTCCTGAGTATGGAGAGCTGTTTCGTTTATGTAGATACGCAGAAACTGTTGTGGCCGCCACTTCTGTAGCATATGACCCGATTACGTTTGGCGACGTATCCGGTACCATTGTGTTGTATTGGCAGAACACAGCCACTACCGGAAAAAAGATAGTGTTGCGGGGATGCCGTGGTAATTGGAAACTTGGCCTTGTTGACGGAGAGCCGATGTATATTGAGTGGGATTTTACTGCTGCCGATTATACTGAAACTGACTCTGCTCCGTTATCTGGCATGTCATATGATTCTACTAGCCCTCTAATATTTGCTGGTGTCACCCTGACGGTAGACAGCATAGCATTTAACCTGCACAAACTTGACATAGATGCCGGTAACGAGGTTGGCTTAATAGAGGACATCGCAAAAGCCAGCGGATATCTTGCTGCAATAATAACCGGCAACAATCCAGTCGGGGCTATTGACCCACATGAAAGTTTAGTAGCCACCTACGGGATGGAAGCTAAACTAAGAGCCGGAACGTTGGTTCCTCTGTCGTGCGTATCTGGATCAGTGGCGGGAAACATTGTTACCATTACCGCCCCGAAGTCGCAATATATCAAAGCGTCACCATCAGACAGAGCCAATATTAGGACAAGAGACGTAAACCTGAAGTTTTGTCGGTCAGCAGGTAATGACCACCTTAAAATAAAATTCACATAGGGAGCAAACAACATGTCAAAAAACAAACAAGCCGGATTAAACGTAATTGATATAAAACGGAGAAATAATGAGGGCGATTGGTTGGATTATTGTCCTGGTGTATTGGTGCAGGTAAGGCCAGTCACCCCTAAGTTAAACGCAAGTTTCCTCCGGCAATCCACGAAAAAAATCTGGAGAAATCATCAGTACGTTGAGGAAATTGACGGAGAAAAGCTGGCATATCTAGTGTCTCAATATGCAGTGGCGGGGTGGAGCGGAATATCAGAAGGGGAAAAAGAATTTCAGTGCAGTCCGGAAAACATACAATTCATGATGGAAAATGATTCTGATTTTAGTATGTTTATCCAAAAATCAGCGCTGGGGCTTGGAAGCTCTATGGCTGAAGTCGAAGAGGCTGAAATAAAAAACTAATAGCGTGGGTTGAATATCAATTTAACCCACGCCGGTTAAAGTGCTCTGAGTGCGAGGAGGCCGAGCGGCTGTATGAACAGCCATTGCCGGATTGCTCACAATGTCAGGCCTCGCAGTTAACGCTTTCTTTGCATAATCAATTTGCATGGGATATATATTGCCGTGTTGGTCGTGATGGCGCGGGAGGCTTAAATTATGAAGCAGCAAAACTTGTGTTCGACTTATACTTAAAAGATTGTAGCGACCAAGAAAAAATATCAATATATGAAAAATTGCTTTTAATCAACAATACGATAAAAAACAATTCTGAGGAGCAGGGTCATAAAGCGTAGATGACCTTTTTTTGTTATGGCTGAAGTAGGAATAAACATAAAAACTAAAACAGATGGATCGATCGAGGTCCAAAAACTGGGGAATGAGTTTGACACAACCGGGAATAAGGGCAAAGCTTCAGCTGACAAAACCTCTAAGGGCTGGGATAATGTTAGCTCAAAGTCAAGTGGCTGGGTATCATCAGCCAAAAGGCTGGCAACAAGCTGGGTCGGGGTAACTGCCGTTATAGCAGGTACCGTAAAGCTACTTAAAGACTCAGTCAGCGCATTTATGGCACAGGAACAGGCGGAAAACGATTTGTCAGTGGCCATGAAAAACGCTGGTACTTTTACAAAGCAGACCGTAGAAGAATTAACTAAATACGCTGCTGCTTTACAAAAAGTAACTACATATGGGGATGAAGTAACAATCTCAACAATGGCTAATTTGCAAAGCTATGGTATGAGTGTAGCAGAGTTAAAAAAAGCCACTACCGCAACGATGGACTTAGCAACCGCCAAAAAGATTGACTTGCGCACCGCCTCGGAGTTGGTAGGAAAGGCTTTCGTTGGCGAAACAGGAACATTGTCACGTTATGGCATTGTTCTTGGCAAGGGAATAGAAGAAAGCAAAAAGTTTGAAGCTGTCTTGGGTTTAATTAATAAACGCCTCGGCGGGGCTGCCCAGACTGATCTTAACACCTACGCAGGGCAAGTTAAGCAGCTCTCTAATTGGTGGGGTGACGTTACAGAGGCGATAGGCTTTGGCCTAATCAAGGCGTTAACAGCGGCCTTGGCCATGGGTGGACTGGTAGTTACTGGTTTCCTAGGAGTCTGTCGGGCTTAAGTTGTCAAAAATAGTGAACAAGCCGC
>JAJRUU010000148.1 GCA_024277605.1 bacterium | reverse complement strand
GGACGGTACTGCGCAAATTGCCATATATACCGCTATCAATCAGCGCCTTAAGGTGAGGCAGCTCTTCCCGCCAGCGATCAAATACAAACTGAGGAGTAGCGCAATCCAGCCCAATAACAAAAACTTTATTTTTATTCACCAGGATATATCCTCTTGTTACTTCTGCATGGCTTTGATTAATATATCAGCCACCTCGGGACGACTAAACTCCTGTGGGGGTCTGATGCCCTCGCTCAGCATCTTTCTGACTGCGGTGCCGCTTAGAAAAATCCGATCATCGCCGGAATGAGGGCAGGTTTTGTTAGAAGCCATCTCATTACATTTTTTGCAGAAGAAGGCGTGTTCAAAGCAAAGCGGGACAATGTCAATCTCTTCCCGGCTATAGCTCTTAAACATCAGCTGGGCATCATAGGTGCCGTAATAATTACCCACTCCCGCATGATCACGCCCTACAATGAAGTGAGTACAGCCGTAATTTTTTCTCACCAAGGCGTGGAAGATCGCTTCCCGTGGACCGGCATAGCGCATGGCGGCCGGAAAAATGGAGAGTACCACCCGATTGCTGGGATAATATTTATCCAGCAGCACCTTATAGCATTCCATTCTTACCTCGCCCGGAATATCATCGCTTTTGGTAGCCCCCATCAAGGGGTGCAGGAGGAGCCCGTCTACTATTTCCAGGGCGCATTTTTGGATATATTCATGAGCGCGGTGTACCGGATTGCGGGTCTGAAAGGCCACTATCTTTGACCAGCCCTTCTCCTTGAACAGCACCCGTGTTTCGACCGGATCAAGTTTGTATTTGTCGAAGGGGCCGACCGGTGGCCGGTTAATCAGGCTTATCGGCCCCCCCAGCAACACCTCACCCATATCCATCAGGTATTTTACTCCGGGGTGGGCAACGTCGGTGGTACGCAATACCTGGCGCGCTTCTTTTTCTCTGTCAAATAAATACTTCTCATGCAGATGTAGTACGCCTAATAAATTGTCCAGATGATCATACAGGGCAATATCATCCCCAGCCTCGAAAGCTTCGGCCCTTTTTTTATCTACCCCCAAGGTTATCGGAATAGTCCAGGGAAATCCCCTCGGCAGGCGGCCGTATTCTACAACTGAAAGATATTCAGCTTGCGACATGAAGCCATACAACGGACTAAATGCTCCCACGGCGATCATATCTAAATCAGAAACTTCACGCGGGGTAAGCTGAATGCGCTCTAAATTCCCACATTTTTGAATTAGCTTTTCTCTTTCGCTGCCGGTTACCATTCGGTTTACCAACACTCCCCCATGGGGCTTAATAGGCATAATATCCTCCTAAAAGTTAAGCGATAAATAAAGTAAGCATAAAGGCACAGCATGCCTTTACTTATATGGTGTTTAAGCACAACATTTTTGATGTATTTTCATACAATATAATGCAATAGAAAATATCATTAATTGCCTATGTAGTCAAGGTTTTTCATTTATGCAGCTGGAAATAGTGCAAAGACAGTGTGCTTCCTGTGCCAGGCCCTTTCAAGTTTTCCCTTGCAAATTCTAACGGCTTGCTTTATTTTTAAATCGTAATTTCTTAAAAGAAAGATTATCGGCTGAATGTAGCAAAAAGAACACTTTTTAAGTCCACTGGAATTATAACCTGATTTATTCATAAAGTTAGGCTGGGTTCGCAAGACGCTCCTTATGAGCCAACGTCCTGAAGAAACAGGCTGTGCCTGCCCGAATTTTTCGGGTTAATTCGAGGAAAACATGAATATTCTGGAAGAAGCCAAAAGGGTTCTGGAAATTGAGCTTGATGCGCTCATCAGGACAAAGAATTTACTGGATGAGGGTTTTGTGCAGGCGGTTGAGTTGATTTATCGCAGTCGGGGCAAGGTTATCATTACCGGCATGGGTAAATCGGGATTGATCGGGCGCAAGATTGCAGCCACCCTCTCCAGCACCGGGACGCTGTCGGTGTTTTTGCACCCGGCGGAAGGCATGCATGGGGATTTGGGGATTGTCAGCGCCGATGATGTCATTATTGCTGTCAGTAAGGGTGGTGAGGGTGATGAAATCCTGGGGATTTTGCCCTCCATAAAAAAAATCGGGGCCAAGATAATTTCCTTGGTGGGAGATAGGAATTCGTCGCTGGCAAAAGCCTCGGATATAGTAATTGACGCCAGTGTAGAAAAAGAAGCCTGCCCCATTAACTTAGCCCCTACAGCCAGCACTACAGTAGTATTAGTGCTCGGCGATGCGCTGGCGGCGGTACTGCTGAAGATGCGGGGTTTTAAGCCTACTGACTTTGCGTTGTATCACCCAGGCGGCCAGTTAGGCAAGCAACTGTTGTTAAAAGTTAGGGATATTATGCATTCCGGTAAAGAAAGTCCGGTTTCCTACGAGGATACGCTCATCAAGGATGCGTTAATCGAGATGACCTCCAAGTCCATGGGGGGGGTAAATATTGTGAACCGGGAGCATAAACTGGTGGGTATAATCACCGATGGGGACTTAAGGCGGGCTATTCAGCAGCATAAAAACATATTAGAGCTTCAGGCCAAAGACGTCATGACCAAAACCCCGATTACGATTACCGGCGAAGTTATGGCGATAGAGGCGCTTAAGCTAATGGAGAACCGCTCCAGCCAGATTATGGTGTTGCCGGTGGTGGATGAAGCTAACACGGTAGTGGGTATATTAAGGCTGCATGACCTAGTACGATGCGGCTTGTAATAGGCATTGCCCCCTTAGTTCATTGATACCAGAAGGCAACAACGATTAAACCGAATAGAAACATTTCTTTTCACTATCCCCATTATTTGCAAAAAAATATACCTGTAAACCTTGAATAAGATTAATATAAACCCTACCATAAACTTATGTCATTTTTAAGTTGAACTCTTAATCTTTTTATAGTATCCTGCGTTACAGGATATACTATATATTGATTAAGCAATACGCCGTATTAAGAAATGAAAGTCTCCTAATGTGAGCGATCCTCATAGAATATATGACATACGTTGCCCCGTTTATGGCTTTATTAGCATAACGGATTGGTAACGTGAGGTTATTTCACAACCCCAGTTTCAACGGTTACGCCGCATACGCCAACTTGCGGGAACTGATTATGTGTATCCGGGGGCAACACATACACGTTTTGAGCATTCGCTTGGCGTAATGCACATGGCGACATTATTGTTTGATAGTATTGTCAACCATTCAAGCGATATACTCAAAAATGAACTTGGTTACAAGGATGAAGGATTAAAGCGTACCAGGGTATTAATTCGGTTAGCAGCCCTCCTACATGACATTGGTCATGCCCCTTTCTCGCATGCGGGTGAAGATTTATTTCCAGCAGATCATTGTGGAAAACGCTATAAGCATGAACATTATTCGGCTGAGATTGTACGCCATTTTTTCGCTAATGTAATAGAAAACCACTCTTTTAACAGAAACTACGGTTTCAGTGCGGAACAGGTCGCTGGTCTTTTAGAGGGAACTACTGCCCCCCAAAAAGATCTTTTCTGGAGAGAATTAATTGACGGGCAAATGGATGCAGACCGCATGGACTACCTTCTGCGCGATTCTTTGCACGCTGGGGTTAACTATGGGAAATACGATTGGCATAGACTCGTATGTACTACGAGGGTAATACCACCTGACGAAGAGAATCCCAGCCCCAGGTGGGGGTAAGTGAAGGGGGATGGCATGCGGCAGAAGGGTTGATTCTTGCCCGATATTTTATGTTTACACAGGTATATTTTCACAAAACCCGGGTAGCCTTCGGGCACCACCTTCAGCATGCAATGGCTGAGATTCTCCCAGGAAAGCAATTTCCCTCTCCAAAAACCGAAAAAGACTTAGAGGCATATTTGAGATATGATGATTGGCGGATACTCGGAGAAATTTCCCAGGGAAAAGGAGGAGAACATGGACCGCGAATCCTAAACCGAAAACATTTTAGAGAAATAAGGCATACTTTAGAAACACCTGATTCCAGGGAATTAGCGGAATTTTCACAATATAAAGATGCTTTGGGCGACCTACTTGCAGCCGAAGAGCATGCAGATAAGTCTTGGTATAAGATTGGCTTAACCGATATTCCGGTTATAAAAGGAACAAAACCAGAACCATTGTCAAAGCGTTCCTCTATCGTTAACACAATAAGCAAAAACCCCATACGTAAAATCAGACTTTATGTCCGTCAAAAAGACCGGGATGCGGCAGAAAAAATATTGAAAAAAGGAGGCGATTAATATGTCCGATTTAAAATCTTTATGGAACAGGCTAGGAGTCTGTCGGACTTTAGCAGCAGAATATGGTATAATGGTCGGAAATAAATCTTTGCCATGAAGGGGCCAAAAGATGAGTGTTAAATTTATACTGACCGACCGGG
>JAJRUU010000147.1 GCA_024277605.1 bacterium | reverse complement strand
TAAGCTTACAGTATACTATACTAGCGCCGGTAATTATAGTAAACTATTAGTATTATAGGATTGGGGACTGGTCCCCTTTTTCACCCGAAAAATTCGGGTCTTGTCCTGGGCAAATCGATATTTAGTTGAAAATTATAAATTTATCAGCTTCCTGATCAACCGCCTCGGGCAAACATAGCTTTATTGGATGTTGGTTAATGAACCTTATCTCACGGGGAGTCTGGCAAACCCAGACTAAATTTATGAATAGATCGGGTTCAAGATACCCTGGAGGTTTATGGTGAAGCCCCAAGATAAAACCGCCCCCTCAATTGAAGAGATATTCGATGCCCAGGGCTTGCTGGCCCAGTATTTACCCGGTTATGAGTTCCGACCGGAGCAGATACAGATGAGCCAGGAGGTGGCCCAGGTTCTATCACAGGGGGGGATTCTGCTCCTGGAAGCCGGTACCGGTACCGGAAAAACACTGGCTTACCTGATTCCGGCTGTCCTGAGCGGACGCAAGCTGGTCATCTCTACCGGCACCAAAAACCTGCAAGAACAGCTCTACCTTAAGGACATCCCTTTCATAAAGCAAAAGCTGAACTTGAGTTTCAGCGTCTGCTATATGAAGGGCCGCAATAATTACTTATGCCAGCGCCGATTCCGTGAATTCGTACGGCAGCCGCAACTGGCAATCAGTAAAGAAGCCCGTTATCTGGAGATGATCAAGCACTGGTCAGCCAGCACTAAAAGCGGCGACCGGGCTGAGCTTGACGATCTGCCGGATAAATGCCGCCTGTGGCATGATATAAGCTCAAGAAGTGAGCTGTGCCTGGGGCAGAAGTGCGAATTTTTTGATGATTGTTTTATCACTAATATGAAAAAGCAGGCAGCAAAAGCCGATCTGGTTATTGTCAACCATCACCTCTTTTTTGCCGATTTATCACTTAAAGCTCATGGCGGCGGCAGCGGAGTGATTCCCCGTTACCGTGGGGTGATTTTTGATGAGGCCCATCAGCTGGAGGAAGTGGCTACTTCATATTTTGGCTTAAGCGTGAGCAATTACCGGCTGGAAGAACTGGTGCGCGATACACAGCGGGAGCTTCTAGCTATAAACAAACTGGATGAGCAAATGGCCAAGACGCTGGACTGTATCAGCGTCAGGACGCCTAAGTTATTTAACCAGTTTAAAAAAAAGGAAGAAAAATACCGGCTACCGGAAACCATTGATCCCGAAGCTGAAAAGGTTTATGCCCAATTGGATAACGCTCTGGAACTATTGCGGGCGAAGCTGGATAGTCTCCCCGCTACCAGTGACGGTTTGGAAGCCTGCCTGCGCAGAATTAATGAGATAAGAGGAGCGCTGGATTTTATCCTGAAACAGCCCGACAGCCAATTCGTCTATTGGTGTGAAAAGCGCGGGGCGGGGATACACTTAAGAGCCTCTCCCATAGATGTATCGGCTGAGCTTCGGCAGCTGTACGACAAATTAAGCAGCATAGTCTGTACCTCAGCCACTATGTCCACCCAGGGCAATTTCTCCTTTATAAAGCAGCGTCTGGGGATAGAAGAGGCCCAGGAGCTGATCCTGCCCAGTCATTTTGATTATGACAAGCAAACACTGATATATATACCCTCTAAAATTCCGCCTCCGGTAAGCCCCGATTTCATAAACGCCGCCGCACAGGAAATATACGACGTTCTGCTTAAAACCAAAGGCCGCGCCCTGGTGCTGTTTACCAGTTTTTATAATCTGGAGCAGATTCATTCATACTTAAAGGATCGTTTGCCCTATACATTGTTAAAACAAGGCAAGCGATCAAAAGCAGCGCTCCTGCGGGAGTTTAAGGAGAATATCCACTCGGTTTTACTTGCCACCAATAGCTTCTGGGAAGGGGTGGATGTGCCGGGGGAAGCTTTAAGCTGTGTCATTGTAGACAAACTACCCTTCGCTGTACCCAGCGAACCGCTGGTGCAGGCCAGGATTGAGCATATCAAAGACCAGGGCGGCAACCCCTTCATGGATTATCAAGTGCCCGACGCCATAATATCACTGAAACAGGGCTTTGGCAGATTAATCAGAAACTCTCAGGATCGCGGGGTGCTGGTACTCTTAGATAACCGGGTACTACGGCGTAATTACGGCAAAATGTTCCTGGTCAGCCTGCCCCCCTGCCGCATAAGTCATAAGCTGGGGGATGTAGAGAAAATGTTTCAGCCGGTAACTGAGGATGAACAGTACCCGTCATTCTGAGTGAAACAAAGAATATCTCCTCACTTCCCCAATAATTAAGTATAGTGCCCCCAAATTTTTTGTCGCCTGTGGATATTTTTGCTGAATAATTGATTTCGCAATGCCCAAGGGATATAATAGCAGCATAAAATAAACTGTTACACATCGATGGAGGTGGTGCAAGTGATAAGACTTCTATCCCTTGCAGTACTGCTGACTCTCCTGGCTGGTTGTGCTGCCGCATATCAGCTGAAAAGTTTTACGGGCGGTTATTCTGAAACCAGACTCGGGGAAAACATATTACAAGTATACTTCAAGGGAAACAGCCATACCAGTTGGGAAAGAGTCACGGATTTCAGCCTGCTTCGGGCTGCCGAACTCACACTTGAAAAGGGGTTCCGGTACTTCCTTATTGTTGATTCAGAAGATTATTCCGAGCTAAGTGCCTATACGACACCATCGACTTCACATACGACTGGCAGTGCGTATGGTTACGGGAACTACGCTTATATGGAAGTGCAACAACAATTACACATGAAGGGCAAACCTACTTAATTTCCAAACCGAGAGCTACAAATACGATTATTTGCTTTAGAGAAAAGCTCGAGACAAACGGTTTAGTATTTGATGCGGAGTTTGTGGTCAAGGCAATCAGGGAAAAGTATGAAATAACCAAATAATAACTAACACGTTGGAGAAAATCACAAGGGATAATTCCGGGAACACCATACTAAAAATTATGAACCACGGGCAATCCCTATAAATAACGTCCTTTTTGTGTCCTTAAAAAATATACCTCGACATTTTAACTCTTC
>JAJRUU010000146.1 GCA_024277605.1 bacterium | reverse complement strand
GCTTTGATGCACAGTCTGGGGGTCGCCTCGGCTACCAATTCATTGGCTGAGTTGCGCCAAACGGATGCTATTCTACTGGCTGGCTCCAATATTACCGCTTCTCAAGTGATTGCTGGTATATTCATCAAGCAGGCGGTACGCAATCACGGCGCCAAGCTTATTGTGATCGATCCGCGTTCAATGGAAATAACGCGTTTTGCGGATGTTTGGCTGCGGCCTAAACCGGGCACCGATGTAGCGGTAATTAACGCTATTTTGTACGTTATCTTAAAATCCGGTTGGCAAGCGCAGCCGTTTATTGAGCAAAACACCTTGGGCTTTATGGAGTTTAGCAAGTCTTTAACCGGCTTTACCCCGAAAAAAGTTGAGAAAATAAGTGGGGTGCCCGCTGCGCAAATCGAGCAGGCAGCTCAGATTTTCGCCCAGGCGGAGACCGGTTCCATTGCGTACGGTATGGGGATTACCCAGCAGCCGCACGGGCTGGAAAATGTGCTGGCTCTGATTAACTTAAGTTTGCTTACCGGTAAATTGGGCCGGGAGTATTGCGGTATTTATCCCCTGCGCAGCAGTTGTAATGTTCAAGGGGCTTGCGATATGGGAGTGCTGCCTGATTATCTCCCGGGGTATGAGAGTGTGGAACAGGAGTCCAAGCGTCAGAAATATGAGCAGTCGTGGGGGATTAAACTGCCGGTTGATAAAGGGTTGTATCTGCCTCAGATGCTTACCAACGCAAAAGCAGGTCAGCTGTAAGCCCTGTATATAATGGGGGAGAACCTAATACATTCTTACCCGGATTATGATCTGGTTCATGGCGCATTAGCAGCGGTAGACTTTTTGGTGGTGCAGGATATTTTCCTTACTGATACGGCAAAGATGGCCGATGTGGTGCTTCCCGCAGCCAGCTATGCCGAGAAACTGGGAACATTTACTAATATGGAGCGCAGAGTGCAGCAGGTAAGACCGGCTGTACCTGCACCGGGTGAGGCCAAAGCTGATTGGGAAATACTGGTGGAGCTTTCTAAAGCCATGGGTTTGGCCATGAACTACACCTCACCGGAACAGGTGATGACTGAAATCAGCCAATTAGTGCCTGGTTATCAGTATATTAATTATAAACGACTGACAGAAGATGGGGTGTTCTGGCCCGCTAAGGATGGAGATGCTGAAGGTCAGCGGTATTTTACCTTTGACGATTTTGCCGAGGGGAAAGGGCGTTTTTCGGCGGTTAAATATCATCTCCCGGAAGAGGATGCTCAGTATCCCTTTATATTGATTACGGGAAGTATTTTATTTCACCACGGTACCGGTACCATGAGTCGCCGGGCGATGGGGTTGTCTTATCTCTGCCCTGAAGGGTATGTTGAAATTAACCCGGATGATGCTGAAAAACTGGGGATTAAAGAGGGTGAATTAGTTGAGCTGGCCTCTAGCGCCGGGCGGGTTCAAGCAAAAGCTAAAGTGGATGACCGCTATCAACCCGGAATAGTGTTCATGCCCAAACATTTTGCTGATGTACCGGTGAATAAAGTGATCCAGGTAAAAGAAGAGGGCGTTTCACATTTGCCGGCCAGCAAGTACACTTTGGTGGATATCCGCAAGATAGCATAAATTAGAGGGTACAAGGTACCCAGAGGATTAACCTATGGTGGCGATAAGAGAATTACGGTCTGTGGCTTTATTTGCCGGGTTAAGTGACCATGAACTGGCAAAAATAAGCGCCCTGTTGGCGAAAAAAACGTATAAGAAAGGCGAGAAGATTTATGGCGAGGGTGAGCCGGGCGGGCAGCTTTGCATCATTCAGCAGGGTGAGGTGGCTATAACACACCAAATTTATGAAGGCGAGAAAAAGACTTTTAATACCTTGAGCAGTGGGATGTATTTTGGCATTGTTTCTTTGATTGACGGTAAGTCGCATTCCGCTACTGCAACAGCTTCTGAAAATACGGAGTTGTGGGTATTGAATAAGGCCGATTTTGAGCGTTTGGTGCAGGATGATCCAGCCTGTGGCACAAAGATCTTAAAAGAAGTGCTGAATCCCTTATGCTTGTATATGCGTCAAATGAACGATAAGTTTGTTGATATGATTAAATACGTTAGCCTGGATCGTTAATTATGGATACAGAAAATAATAAAGAATGCTGCAAGCCTGAAATTGCGCTGGATTTAACGGCTGCAAATAAGATACTTGATCAATACCGCGGTAAACCCGGCGCCCTTATCCCGGTTTTGCAGAAGGTACAGGCTCATTATCTCTGGCTCTCCCAGCCATTGGTTGAACATATCGCTCGTGAACTCAATATATTTTTAAGTGAAGTCTCTGGAGTGGTAACCTTTTACTCCCAGTTTTATACTGCTCCGCGCGGCAAATATACCATTCAGGTCTGTCGTGGTACAGCCTGCCACGTCAAGGGCTCTCTGCGGATTTTAGAGCAATTGGCGGCAGATTTGGGGGTTGAACCTGGCGAAATGACCAAGGATGGGAAGTTTACTCTTGAAGAAGTTAATTGTATCGGCGCTTGCGGGATTGCCCCGGTTATAGTAGCCGGTAGTAAGACCTTTGGGTCAATATCGGTGGCAGATGCACTGGAGGCGATACGCAATTTTGAAGAAGGGGCATAGCCCCGGGGGACCCAGTCCCCTTTTTGTATAAAAACTCTATGGCTGATGGTCTCGCAAAAAGTCGTCATTCCCGCTTTCGCGGGAATGACAATAATCTGTGTTTTCTGACTTTTTACGAAACCGTCATGGCTGGTTTTAATAGGCAGGAATAAATAGACTATGTCTAAAGCAGTTACATCTACAAAAAAAAACACAGAACAGACAGAAACTAAAGACCAGATACGGGTCATGATCTGTATGGGTACAGGTGGGATGTCGGCTGGCGCTGGAGACGTGTATGATGCCTTCAATAAAGAGTTAGCCCAGCGCAATGTTTCGGCCAAAATCGGCCCTCGCTCATGTAATATCAAGCGCACAGGATGTAGAGGATTATGTGCCATGGATGTGTTGGTGGATATAGAAATCCCCGGATTTGGCCTGCATACGTATAAACATGTAAAGGCTGAAATGGTTCCGGATATCGTTGATCAGCATATTCTGGAGCTGCAGCCGGTACAAAAATGGTTGACCGGTGAAGATTATCATAAGTTTCACGATAAACAGCAGCGGATGGTGATGGCTGAATGCGGTATCGTTGATCCGGAAAGTTTCGACGATTACATAGCCGAGGGGGGCTATACTGCTTTAGTCAAGGCGCTTGCTATGGAGCCGGAAGAGATTATAGACGAAGTAAAGAAATCAGGGATCCGTGGCAGGGGTGGAGCCGGGTTTCCCACCGGGATGAAATGGGGGTTTTGCCGGGCTACTCCGGGGGATCTAAAGTATATTATTCTTAATGCTGATGAAGGTGATCCGGGGGCCTTTATGGATCGCAGTTTGTTGGAAGGGAATCCGCATGGGGTGTTGGAGGGTTTGATTATTGGCGCTTATGCCATTGGATGTTCCCATGGTTATTTCTACTGTCGGGCTGAATATCCACTGGCCTTGAAGCGGCTGGAAATTGCTATAAAAGAAGCTAATGAGCATGGGTACTTAGGTGAAAATATATTGGGGAGCGGTTTTAAGTTCCAGGCGGCCATAAAAGAGGGTGCCGGGGCCTTTGTGTGTGGTGAAGAGACGGCGCTGATGGCTTCTATCGAGGGGCAGCGGGGTATGCCAAGGCCGCGACCGCCTTTTCCCGCTCATCAAGGGCTGTGGAAAAAACCCAGTAATATAAATAACGTAGAGACTTTTGCTAATATCCCGCTTATTATTAATAAAGGCGGGGATTGGTATGCTTCGATAGGGACAGAGAAAAGCAAGGGGACCAAGGTCTTTGCCTTAACCGGCAGAATAAAAAATACCGGCTTGATCGAGGTGCCCATGGGCATTACCTTAAAAGAGATTGTGTATGATATTTGCGGTGGGGTGCCGGGGCGCAATCGGGAGTTTAAAGCGGCTCAGATGGGCGGCCCGTCAGGGGGATGTATCCCCACGCAATTAATTGATGTGCCCATAGATTATGATTCATTGATGGAGGCCGGAGCAATAATGGGATCTGGCGGAGTGGTGGTTATGGACAACACCGCCTGCATGGTGGATATGGCCCGTTTTTTCCTGACCTTCACCCAGCAGGAGTCCTGCGGTAAATGTGTTACCTGCCGTATCGGTACCAAGACCATGCTGGAAATCCTTACCCGGATTACTGAGGGAGATGGTAAGGAGGGGGATGTCGAGCTTTTAATAAGCCTGGCGGATGACATTAAGGGTTCATCCCTGTGTGGTCTGGGGCAGACTGCTCCCAATCCGGTTCTTTCCACTATCCGCTATTACCGTGATGAATATGATGCACATATAAAGGATAAACGCTGTCCCGCCAATGCATGTAAAGCGTTGCTTAAATTTGAAGTAATAGATGATCTGTGCAAGATGTGCGGGATATGCTTAAGGCAATGTCCGGTGGATGCGGTTATTTGGAAGCCCAAGACCAAAGCGGTGATAGTAAAGGATAAGTGTATTAAATGCCAGACGTGTATTGATGCCTGTCCTTTCCTGGCGATAGAATAAAGGAGACGGTAATGGTAAGCAAGGAACAGCTGAAAGATATACCGTTGTTTGAGGGATTGAATCAGCCGGAGCTGGAAAATATAGCTAAGTACTTGAGTGTGACCGAATACGCTAAGGGTGAGACTATATTTGATGAGAACACAGAGGGACATAAGCTGTATATCATTAAAGCCGGTAGGGTGTGTATCAACAAGAAAATCAATAACGCCGAAGAGCAGAACATGTCCGTGTTAAGGGATGGAGAATTTTTCGGTGAGTTATCGCTTTTCGACGGCAAACCCCATTCTGCTTCAGCCGTTGCCTTAAAGGACACTTCTATATATATGCTTACCGCAGAACAGTTCGAACTGTTGCTGGCTCAAGATGCAGCCAGTGGTTATAAGTTGCTGCATCGCATTTGCCTGGGTATTTGCCGCTTATTACGTCAAGTTGATGAGAAGTTTATTGATATGATCAAGTTTGTGTGGGAGTTTGGGGCAAAGACTTAATATATAAGCTGGAGAGTTAGATTTGAGCGAGCTGTTTTTTCTTGTATTTTCCTTGGTCGCCGTGGTTGCCGCATGGCGGGTAGTAGCGGCGAAGCACATAATTCATGCTGTGTTGTGGCTGGTAGTTACCTTTTTTTCCACCGCATGTTTGTTTGTTATGTTGGAAGCTGAGTTTTTAGCTGCTATTCAGATTCTGGTATATGCCGGGGCTATTATTATCTTATATGTGTTTGCCATTATGTTGGTTAATGTAAAGGACCTGGCGCCGGAGGCGCATTTTCATCATCATAGACGTTTGGCAAAATGGTTAGGGGTGATAATATTCGCCGAATTAGGTATAGTGGTTTTACGGCACTTTATCCCGTTATTGGCAAAAGGGCCATTGGCTGCCCAACAGGCTGAATGGGGAGGAAATTCCGAAGTGATTGGTCGGTTCTTGTTTACTGATTTTGTTTTACCCTTTGAATTGGTGTCCATAATCCTGTTAGTATCTATTATCGGGGCAGTGGTGTTGGCCGTTAACCAGGAGAGAAGGGCGTGATCAGCTTAAATTGGTATTTATTTGTGAGCGTGTTATTGTTTTGTATCGGCCTGGTGGGGGTGTTGATCAAACGCAATGTAATTATGGTCTTTCTTTGCCTGGAATTGATGCTTAATGCAGTTAACCTCAGTCTTGTAGCCTTTTCACATTATCTGGGTAATGTTGAAGGACAGATTTTCAGCATTTTCAATATAACAGTGGCGGCGGCTGAAGCGGTAGTAGGTTTGGCGATTCTAATTTCTCTTTATCGCAATTGCGAAATGACGAATGTGGATGATTTTAATTTAATGAAATGGTAGGAAATACGATAGTTGTTATCGGGTGGAAATTTATTTTAACATAGAGGGACAAGTCCCAGAGGGACAGGTCCCCAGAGGGACAGGTCCCCAGGGGGACAGGTCCCCAGGGGGGCTTGTTCACTTTTTCAAGGTTCCCTTTAGGTTGTTTAGCTATTTGTAAACGTTTCATGTAAGTTGTATAAGGAGGCATAGTTGGAGTTATTAATAATCATACTTCTGCCTATCGTTGGTACTATCCTAATTTGTACCATTGGCAAAAAATCTAAACTGCTAAGGAATGCATGTGTCCTGGTTCCGGCTGTGGTGGATTTTTTTCTGGTTGCATACTTGGCCTGGCAAGTAACTCACGGCGGCCACTACTCACTTAATCTGGTAGATCTATCCTTTTTTGCCATAAAATTCGAGGCAACTGCACTTTCAGTTTATATGGCCTTATCCATGACCTTCCTGTGGATACTCACCGATGTTTATTCCCTGGGTTATATGGAACATGAGCATGCACAAACCCGCTATTATGCTTGCCTTACTCTTAACATTACCGCAGCCATGGGTATTGTATTCGCTTCTAACCTGATAACCTTTTTTATCTTCTTCGAGTTGTTGACCGTAGCCGTTTATCCGCTGGTAATACATGAGGAAACAGAGGAGGCGTATAGAGCGGGTATTATGTACGGAGTTTACCTGCTAACCGGTGGGGCGGCGGTGTTATTGGCTACAGTCATCTTATACAACGTTACCGGTACCATGTATTTTGTGCCGGGTGGGATTCCTGAGTTGGCTTCTCAAAGTAAAACTACACTTACCGTGTTGTTTATATTGTTTACCCTCGGCTTCGGCTTTAAAGCGGGATTGGTGCCGTTTCATAGCTGGTTGCCTAATGCGATGGTCGCCCCTACGCCGATCAGTGCGGTATTACATGCGGTGGCTGTGGTAAACGTGGGCGTGTTTGGTTTTATTCGGGTGATTTATAATGTGTTTGGCGCGGAATTATATCAAAAGATGGGTTTTCACCATATCGTGGCCATCTTAGCCTCGGTCACCATTATTTATGCTGCGGTTATGGGGCTGCGTCAGAAAGAAATTAAGCGCATGCTGGCCTTCTCCACCATTAACCAGCTTTCTTTTATGTTAATAGGAATATCATCCATATCCATGGTCAGTCGGATGGGGGGCTTTCTGCATATTTATTTTCACGCAATCATGAAAATCACCCTCTTTTATTGCGCTGGGGCCATAATCACCCAGAGCGGTAATAAGTATTTGGATAAAATGGGAGGCTTGGCTAAGCATATGCCGATTACCATGACCTGCTTTACGATTACAGCTATCGGCATAATCGGCTTGCCTCCGGTGTGCGGCTGGGTGAGCAAATGGTACATGATGGAAGGCTATTTTGCCCAGGGAGAGCCCATTTTTCCGCTTGTGCTTATTTTGAGTGGAATTATTGAGTTGGGTTTCTTTGCGCCCCCTATTATGGCGGCCTTCTTTAAAGAAGAGGTGCCCGGTTCGTTTAATTTTAAACAAGACACATCGAAGCTGGGCAATGAAGCTCCCTGGACGATGTTGTTGCCCATTGTTGTTGTAGCCATTCTCGCGGTTGTTTTTGGCGTGTGGGGGTCTGTCCCCCATTATCTGGTAAAGCCGGTTTTAGCTGGACTCACCGGTCAGGTTTTCTGATTAAGTTAATACGGGATTGAAGAATTACATGGATAGTTTATTACCTTTTTTAGAGGTGTTAATTCCGGTGCTGGCTGCGCCGGTGGCCGGTATTTTATCGGATAAAAGCAGTAATCGCTTCACTGCACTGAGTACGGTGGTTACCTTTATCGTGGTAGTCGGTATGTATCCCTCTGTCAGCCAGGGTTTTGTCTTACAGTATGTGCTGGACACGGGACTGCAGATAAAATTGGTCTTTATGGCTGATTCCCTGAGCCTTATAGCCGGCATAGTGAGTATCGGGGTGTGGATGCTGGTCAGTTTTTATTCAGTAGAATACATGTCGCATGAAAATCACCAGGGACGTTATAATGTGTTTTCATTGCTATCGCTGGCCGGGATGTTGGGGGTGGTGGTTACCCGCAACCTTTTCACCCTCTATATATTCTTCGAAATGCTGAGTATGGCCTCATATGTAATGGTGGTGCATGAGCAGACTGATGAAGCCTTTAATGCCGGGGTTAAATATATCTTCATGGGTATTGTCGGCGGGCTGATTTTATTGACCTCCATGGTATATACCACTAGCATTACCGGCACCTCTGATTTGCTGGAATTAGCCGCTAAGCGCGGTGTGCTGGCCAGCCATCCGCATGTATACTTAATTCTTTTGGGTTATGTGATCGGCTTTGGAGTAAAGGCCGGTATTTTTCCGGTACATATATGGTTGCCGGATGCGCATCCGGTGGCTCCTGCTCCGGCTTCGGCTCTGCTTTCCGGGGTAATGATCAAGGCTGGGGCGTACGGTATTATAAGGGTTATTTATACCATAGTGGGTTTTGAGAACATTCAGCATCATTGGCCGGCTTTTATTATAATAAGTATTGCTTTTATTAATATCTTTTTAGGCTCGGCCATGGCCATTAAGCAAACCGAAATAAAGCGCATGCTGGCCTATTCCAGTATATCTCAGATCGGTTATGTCATTTTAGGGATAGCCTTGTTTACCCCTAATGGGGTATTGGGCGGGGTGGTGCATATCTTCAACCACGCCATTATTAAAGGCACCCTGTTTCTTTGTGCGGGAGCCTTTATCCACCAACTGGGACTGCGTCAGCTGACTGATTTAAAAGGGATTGGCAGGCGCATGCCCTTAACAACTATTTGTTTTTCCATGGGAGCGTTGTCTATGGTCGGCTTGCCCCCGTTTAATGGTTTTATCAGCAAATGGTACTTGGCGCTGGGGTCTCTGGAAGTATCCAAAACCGGTTCCTACGGCATGGGAGTAGGTATTTTGGGATTGGTAGTTTTACTGACCAGTAGCTTTATGAATCTGATGTATTACGGTCCTATAGTTTACAGGGCTTGGTTTGTTGAAGCGGATGGCGGTATAAATAAAGAGTTGGCTGGAGAATCAACTGCTGATCCGAATTTATGGATGATGGCGCCGTTATTGATTTTGGGGTTTGGCACTTTGTTTTTTGGGATTTTCCCACAATTTCCGGTGCATCTGGCGCGGCAGTTCAGCCAGATGTGTTTTTAGTAAAGGGTAGAAAATGAGGAAATTTTTATTGAGCGCTACTTTACTGGCGAATCTTGTGCTGAATGTCGGTTCGGTGTGGGCCGGTGGAGGCGGTGGGGAAAGCGCTCAGCATGGGATGCCATTTTCCTATGTAGTCGCCTGGCTGGTGCTTTTATTTGTGTTGGCGCTGGGCTGGTGGTCTTATAAAAAGCGCTGTCAGAGTGCGCATGCTGCGGAAACAGAGGGACATGCCCCGGCAACTCATTCCGGGGGGATCGTGCCGGTGCTTTTGATGCTGGCGGTGGCCTTTTTGTTCTTAACCGAAAGCCTGTCGGCTATGGGCAGCTACCATGAGCCGTTTTTATTGGGACTGCCGCGTTTTGTGCTGAAAATTGGTGGCGGGGTATTATTGATGTTTTACGGGCTTAGTTTCATGCATGGGCATGACGAGCACTAAATGACCCGAATTTTTCGGGATAAATAGATCGAGGAAAGTAAGCGTGCGGCGTTTTAGATTTATACCACTTTTAATACTGATGCTTTTTGGGCTGGGGGTTGGCGGGTCTTTTGCTGCTGACCATGGTCAAGACCATGTCCAGGACCATGCGCCTGAGGCAGCGGCGGCTATAGAACATGGCACTACTCATGAGGCTGCAACACATGCTACCGCACATGATGATAAGGCAGCCACGCTGCTGACTCCGGCGGTAAGCAGCCGGGCGTGGTTGCCGCTGTTGGCAATTTTGATGCCGGTACTGGCCGCTTTGGGGGTGTTGATCAGCCGAAAAAATGCGGTCTTACGTAACGTTTTCTTAGTAGGTGGCTGCGGTATAAGTTTCATCTTGCTGGGCTGTATGTTTTTCCCGGTAATAAGCGGGATGCAGTTTGGCGGGCATTTCTATCAGGGGATTGAGGCGCATTTGCCATTTTTGCCGGGCTTTCCGATGACCTTCAGGGTGGATGCTGCGTCACTGGTGGTCGCCTTGGTGACTGCCTTTTTGTGGCTGGCGACCGCTATCTATAGTATGGATTATATGAAGATTGAGGGTAAAGAGACCCGCTTCGCCTTCTTTAATCTACTGACCCTGGCGGCTGATTTGGGGGTTTTGCTGTCTGGAGATTTCCTGACCATGTTTTTCTTCTTCGAGGGCCTAGTGATTTTTCCCTATGCCTTGCTGGCCCACCGTGAAGACGAGGGAGCGTTGCGCGGGGCCAATAATTACTTGTACTTGGGGCTGCTCTCAGGGCTTTCGCTGATACTGGGTATTATGCTACTCTATAACTATACCGGGAGTGTGGATATTGCGCTATTGAGTGCAGTGGCGGGAAAACAGCTGACCCCGCAGATCAAATACTGGATAACCGCATTAATGGTCGCCGGTTTTGGGGTGAAGGCCGGGATTATTCCGCTGCACATCTGGATGCCCACCGCTTATCCCAAGGCGCCCAATAACGCCTGTGCGCTTTCTTCGGGGGGTATGATAAAGGCCGGGGCATATGGTATTTTTCGGGTAGTGAATATGCTGTTTGTACCGCAGGTGTGGGATAAGCTGCAACAAATCCCCTTACAGACTATCGGCTATACGGTGATCTGGGTGGGGACGATTACTATGTTTCTGGGGGTGCTGTGCGCGCTTATCTCGGAGAATTCCAACCGCATGCTGGGCTTTCACAGCGTGTCCCAGATGGGCTACATTGTGATGGGTATCGGTTGTGCGGCGTATATGGGGGCCGATGGGGCTATGGGTTTGGCGGGCGCGCTCTATCATATTGTGAACCACGCCTTGTTCAAGGCCAGTTTATTCTTATGTGTGGGGGCGGTGTTCTTCCATACCCGTGAGATTAACATGTACAACCTGGGCGGTTTATGGCGCAACATGCCGGTGGCTGCGATTGGGTTATTTATTGCGGTGTGCGGTATATCCGGGATTCCCGGTTTCAATGGTTTTGCCAGCAAAACCGTGCTGCATCATGCGATTTTGGAAGCCTATGAGTATTCAGCCCATCTTTCGGGCGGGATTAGGGACGCCAAGCTCAAGCTTGTAGAGATTATTTTCATGCTAACCGCAGCGGGGACTTTTGCCTCCAACATCAAGCTTTTTGCGCTGACATTTATGGGCAAGCGGCAGGAAAAGCATGCCGATGTACCAAAGTCGCCGCGTTTTATCAGCTGGGCCATCATTATGCTGTCGGCCAGTATTGTCTTGATTGGGTTATTCCCCAACTGGCTGTTGAACAACTTTATCGGCCCGGCCCTTAAATCCTTCAATTTTGATCCCAACTCTCATGGGTACCACATGTTGTATAATCTACATGCTGCTAATCCGCAATCGTTATTGCCGATTCTGTATCCGGTGGGTCAAGTAGCCGATGCCTGGTCGCAGGTATTGCACAACCTGACCGGGGCCGGCACAGCGGTGATGCTGGGCGGCATGTATTTTATACCCGGCATGTACCTGGGCTGGTTCCACATTCAGGTACCGCTGAAACTCCAATTCGAATACTATTATAAAGCGATATTTAATGCGTTTGCCTGGATATGTAAGCAGCCGGTCAGCTTTTTTGGCGATCTGGTAGAGCGGATTATCTCCTGGTTTATGGTAACCATATGGTTACCCATTACTGACCCCACCAGCCTGACCAAGGCGATAGATGAGCGGGTGGTTGAACCATATTTAACTATAGATAAACCCTGGGATGAACAAGGCGCCAAGGTATATATCGCGGCTTGCGAATTGGCCAAAGAGGTCGATATACGCGCTGTAGATGGGATTGTAAACGGAGTAGCCGATGGGATTGGCGAGGTGGGTAGTTTGAGCCGCCGGACCCAGACCGGGCTGATGCAGCAATATGCCCTAAGTATAGCAGTAGGACTTTTGATGTTGATTTCATTGTGTCTGTTTTATTTTAAGTAGCTAACTTTTTGGAGTGAACTTTTAAATGCTGGAAAGTATTTCATATCAACAGAGTATAGGTTTTCCCTTGCTTAGTATAGTAATGTTTCTGCCTATCGCAGGGGCTATACTATTGTTGTTTTTTAATTCCAAGAATCATCAGTCCATTCGTCACTTCGCTTTTATCGTAGCCCTGGTGGATTTTATTGCCTCGTTGGGCTTACTGCTTAATTTTAAGCAGGGAGTAGCCCACATGCAATTTGTGGAGAAGTTTGCCTGGATTCCGGCTATCGGCGCCAGCTATCATATTGGGGTGGATGGTATCAGCCTGTTACTGGTATTGCTGACTACCTTTACTGGAGCAATTGTTGTTCTGTCTACCTGGAAAGCAATAGATACCCAGGTTAAGGAATTTATGATCTGTATATTGTTGATACAGACCTTTATGATGGGGGTGTTTGTCTCGCTTGATGCGCTGATGTTTTATCTGTTTTTCGAGGCGCAGCTTTTGCCTATGTATTTGATTATCGGTATTTGGGGTGGGGGACGGCGCATCTATTCTTCTATGAAATTCTTTATATATACCCTGGTGGGCAGTCTGCCCATGGTGTTGGGTTTGTTGGGTATATATTTTAATTACCATAATTATGCGGTGGCCCATAATTTTTCGGTCCAGTATACCTTTAACCTATTGGAACTGTTTCTTGTCCCTATAGACCCCCAGTGGCAGGTATGGATTTTCTGGGCCTTGTTTTTGGGCTTTGCCATTAAAGTGCCCATGTTTCCTTTTCACACCTGGTTGCCGGATGCTCACACCGATGCACCCACTGCGGGTAGTGTGATCCTGGCTGGGATATTGCTGAAAATGGGCGCCTATGGTTTTGTGCGGTTCTCTCTGCCACTTTTACCAAGCGCTACCTATCGCTTTGCCCCCATAGTGTTAGCCTTGTCGGTTATCGGTATTTTATATGGGGCCTGGGTGGCCATGAATCAGGAGGATATGAAAAAGCTGATCGCCTATTCCAGCGTAAGCCATATGGGCTATATCACCCTGGGTATATTTGCGATTACCCTTAATGGACTCATGGGCGGGGTATTGCAGATGATCAACCATGGATTGTCGACCGGGGCCTTGTTTTTACTGATCGGCATGATATATGAGCGCCGTCATACCAGGATGATAAAAGATTATGGCGGGTTATTTAAGGTATTGCCCATTTACACTGCCTTTTTTGCAGTTGCCATGTTTTCATCTATGGGGGTGCCGGGCTTAAACGGTTTTGTCGGTGAAATATTGATTTTAATGGGTACGTACCCGACGAGTCGGTTATTTACCGCACTTGCCGTACTGGGAGTATTAGCCTGTGCCGGTTATTTGTTGTGGTTATTCCAACGGGTATTTTTGGGTAAAGTCACCAATCCGAAAAATAAGGGGCTTAAAGATCTGGATCTCCGGGAAATTGTGGTGTTAGTGCCCATTGTAATAATGATGTTCTGGATAGGTCTCTATCCTACTCCATTTATCAATATCATTAAGCCGTCGGTAGAACAAATGCTAAAACAGATGAAAACAAAACCAAATACATCAATGGTTGAAAGTTATAATGCTGCCATGCAAAAACCAATAGAAAAATTAAGCTTCCACAAGGATTTAATTAATGAACACCGCTCAATTATTAACTGACACCTTAAGCTTATTACCAGAGTTGATATTATTCGCCTTTGGTCTGCTGATACTGGTGTGGGATATTTGCTTTTCCAAAGAAAGCAAGTCGCAGCTAGTGATAATAGGCTTAATTGGTATTGTGGCCGCTACTATATTTAGCTTTGATCAGCCGGGAGCAGGTCGGTATATATTCACCCAGCAGTTGTCCATAGATTATTTCACCTTGTTTTTTCGCTTGTTGTTTTTAGCCTCGTCGGCGCTGGTATTTTTGATGTCTGTTAATTATCTGCGAGTGCAGGGGATTGAGCGGGGTGAATACTATGCGCTTGTTTTATTTGCTACTGCCGGTCTTATGATAATGTCGGCGGGGGTTTCTTTCTTAAGTATATATTTAGGATTGGAACTTACCGCTATTTGTTGTTACATCCTGTGCGGGTTTTTAGCGAGAGATAATCGATCAGGAGAAGCCGCATTAAAGTATTTTGTGCTGGGGGTATTTGCATCAGCCATAATGATGTATGGTATTTCTTTTATCTATGGGGCCACCGGCAGCACTTATTTACATGAGATTGGTAAAACGCTGGCTAATACAGCTGATTATCCATTACTATTGACTGTCGGGATGGTGCTTCTGATGGTAGGGCTTTGCTTCAAAATCGCCGCGGTTCCCTTTCATATGTGGGCCCCTGATGTATATGAAGGAGCGCCGACTCCGGTTAGCGCATTTATGTCGGTAGGACCTAAAGTAGCCGCATTTGCGGTGTTACTGCGGATATTCATGGTGGCTCTATTTCCGCTGAAAGAGCAATGGAGCTTTCTTTTTGCCATAATAGCGGTGCTTACGGTTACCCTGGGCAACATCATGGCCCTGCGTCAGGAAAGCGTAAAACGGATGCTGGCGTATTCCGGTATTACCCATGTTGGTTATGCCTTAATAGGGGTAGTGGCCTGTGCGACCTCCCCCAGCATCGGGGCAACCAGCGTATTACTGTACTTTATGCTATATTTTATGGCTAATATGGGGGCCTTTGGGGTGCTTATTCTTCTGTGCAGCAAAGGTAATGTCGGCGAAACATACGAAGATTTAAAGGGCTTGGGCAAAGCTTCCCCACTGGCCGCCATGCTTATGACTATCTTTATGCTATCGCTTGTGGGTATACCGCCTACCGGTGGTTTTGTGGGTAAGCTATGGGTGTTTGCGGCGGCGGTTAAGGCGGATATTATTTGGCTGGCTATAGTGGGGGTGGTCAATGCCATAATCTCTTCATATTACTATTTGCGGGTATTGGTAGTCATGTATATGCATGAAGCCGCAGCAGAGATAGAGCCGATTAATTCACCCGCCCTGATGGTGGCGCTATCCATAATGGCTCTAGCTACCCTTTATATGGGAATATGTCCCAATGTTTTCTTTGACCTGGCCCAGAAATCACTTGCAGCTATCCTCTAAAAAGTTCCCCCTCATCCTAACTTTCTCCCCTCAGGGGAGAAGGAACCGTCTACCACTCAATATAATGTGGATGCTGTATGAGAGTCCGACAGACTCCTTAAACCAACCCTTTATTTTTTCAGACAGCAGAAAAATATTGACATTAAGTACTTTTTCTAGTTTAATGAGAACTCATTTTTAATAATATAATACCAAGTTGCAATCGAACATATACTAAATGGGTAGGGAGGGCTTTAGCCCTCCGCTCTTTGGTCGGCTTGAAGGCCGACCTACCCGAGTGAGAGATTAGTATTATTTTGAATGCAACTTGGTATAACAGAAGATAAAACATTATAGGAGAAATAAATGAGCAATCAACTACGCAAGACCCGCAAAGGCGATCGTCCGGGTAAGGACAAGTTAAATCAGCGATTAAATAATATGGAGCAGCATATGCAGCAAATGCAAAACGTGCTGGTGAATACTATGTATAGCGCCCGCTATGCTACGGCTAATCACAATAACTTCGTAAATTTTCTGATTGAAAAAAAGATAATTACCGAGGCTGACTATAATGCGTACCTTCAGGAGATTAAGCGTAAGAGTGATCTGGCGCAGGAAATAATGAAGGACGACAGCCTTTCCCCGGAAGAGAAAATTGTCAAGGCCAAGGAAAACGACATTCCTGAGGAATGGGTTAAGGAATCCGCTGCAGAGACCGAAGATGGTGTAGCAGAAGAAAAAGAAGATGAACCTTCCGGCAGGATAATAACCCCCTAAATTCACGCTTATAAATTTCAGCAGCGATTCAGTTTTATTTGATAGGTAGCCCTCGCTTTTGACCCATCTTGACCACGCCAAGAGCGTATAGTCTTCTATAACAACTAGTTATGCTGTTTGCGTAGATACGAAACTATTTTATGCTATTGCGAGCATGGATTTGAGCAGATATTTCCTCCG